>NZ_JBHYXN010000013.1:134086-168884 GCF_042752335.1 Streptomyces sp. NPDC059355
GATCGTTTCCGCCTCCCGTTTGCCGACGCGGGCGGCCTCCCCCGGGCCCGCCCGGGGGCGGCCGCCCAACTCCTCCCGCGCCGCCTCCAGCCGCTCGGCGCGCCGGCCCGCGATGACCAGATCCGCGCCGAGCCGCGCGAACTCGGCGGCGATGGCCTTGCCCAGCCCGGTGCCGCCGCCGGTCACGAGGACCACCTGCCCCGCGTACGTACCGGCGGGCAGTGCGGCGGACCCGAGCGGCGGCGGCGCGGGCAGCCCGGACAGGCCGGGCGGGATCTCGTCCGTCATGGGGCATCGATAGCGTGCGGGCGCCGAGATCACCATGCCCGCGAAGGGGTCACTTCTGCGGCGTGTACGCCTGCTTGCTCGCGCAGGTCCACACCACGGCGGTGCCCTTCATCGTGTCCCAGTCGTAGAACGTGCCGCCCACCCGGTCGTCGTCCGAGGCCGCGTACGCCGAGCTGCGCGAGTCCGGGCCGGTGCCGGCGGGGTGGGGGAGGGCCAGAGGGGCTCCCGTGCCCGGCCAGTACGCGGCGTGGACGAAGTTGGCGTATCCCTCGACGAAGGTGACGGCCGAGCCGACGGCCACGTTCGTGGCCGGGCTGAGCCCGTCGAGGGTCACGTGGTCGTAGCCCTTGACCCGGCCGGGGTCGTTCGGCAGGGCGTCGTACGGCTTCTTCCAGACGGCCGGCTTGCGCTCCTGCCAGTCGCGGTAGCTGCGGTCCTCGTGGCCGACGACCCGGCCGCGGTCGTCGATGTCGGCCGCGGCCGTCCGGACCGTCGAGTCGTCCTCGGTCCACACCTGCAGGCTGTACGGCGGGTACCCGCCCCCGGCGGGCCAGACGACCGGGAAGGTCTTCCCCCTGAGCTGGTCGTCCTCCTCGTAGGACGTCCGGGCCGTGCCGACGATGTCCCCGCGCGCGTTGATCCCGTTCACCGAGACGATGCCGGTGCCCGGGCGGGCGTCCGCGGGCACGGGCAGCTCGCGCACCACCGCGCCGTTCAGCCATTCCTTGGCGACGCCGCCCTCCATGCCGACGGAGCGGCCCGCGTCGTTGACGTCCGTCACCGCGCTCACGGTGGCTGCGCCGCCGATCAGCCGGACCGCCGCCGCACCCTTCTGGTACGTGAACCCGTAAGGGGCGTCGGACGTACCGGCGCGCCTGAGGGTGCCCACCATCAGGCCCTTGCGGTTCACCGCGAGGACCTCGCCGGACACGAAGCCCTCGGGCAGCGGCACGGCGTGTACCGCGTGGTCGGCCGTCCAGTACGCGGGCAGTCCGACGCTTTCGCCGGCCACCAGGCCGCCGGCCCCGAAGGCGCGTACGGACCCGTAGGCCGGCGAGGGGCCCTCCGCGAGGGCCGGCAGCCGCAGGATGTCCGGCGTGCACGCGGTCCCGGCCGCCGCGGCCGGGGCGGCCGCCGTGATCAGTCCGGCCAGAACGACGGCGGCCGCGGCCGCGGACATGCTTCTTCTCATGTGGTGGTCCCCCCTGGACTCAAGTCATGACGAGTGCACGTCACATGTTGCCTGATGGGGGGCTGGAGTGGCCGGATTGGCGCGTGGTGTTTCGGTCCGGCCCGGAATCCGTCCCGCCAGCGGTTCCCAGAGTGGCAAGCGACCGCTTAGTATGCCCGCGGAGCGTGGTTCCTCGACGGCGGCTGGAGGCCCCGGATGCAGGCATGGCGAGTACATACCCCCGGTGAACCCCGAGAGGCCATGCGCCTCGAAGAGGTTCCCGAACCGGTGCCCGGCGAGGGCGAGGTGAGGCTCAAGGTGCTCGCGGCGAACGTCAACTTCCCCGACGCGCTGCTCGTCCGGGGCCAGTACCAGATCCGCCCGCCGCTGCCCTTCACCCCCGGCGTCGAGATCTGCGGCGAGACCGAGGACGGCCGCCGCGTCATCGCCAACCCGAGCCTGCCGCACGGCGGCTTCGCCGAGTACGTCACCGCTTCCGCCCGCGCCCTGCTGCCGGCCCCCGAGACCCTCGACGACGCCGAGGCAGCCGCCCTGCACATCGGCTACCAGACCGGCTGGTTCGGCCTGCACCGCCGGGCCCGCCTCCAAGCCGGCGAGACCCTCCTCGTGCACGCCGCCGCCGGCGGGGTCGGCAGCGCAGCCGTCCAGCTCGGCAAGGCCGCCGGCGCCACCGTCATCGGGGTCGTCGGCGGCAAGGCCAAGGTGCGCACCGCCGAGGAACTCGGCTGCGACCTGGTGATCGACCGGACGGGCGAGGACATCGTCGCCCGGGTCAAGGAGTTCACCGGCGGCCGCGGGGCCGACGTGGTCTACGACCCCGTCGGCGGCGACGCGTACACCGCCTCCGCCAAGTGCGTGGCCTTCGAGGGCCGGATCGTCGTCGTCGGCTTCGCGAGCGGCACGATCCCCGCCCCCGCCCTCAACCACGCCCTCGTGAAGAACTACGCCGTCCTCGGCCTGCACTGGGGCCTGTACGCCACCAAGGACCCCGCCGCCGTCGCCGCCTGCCACGCCGAGCTCACCCGGCTCGCCGCCGAGGGCGCCGTCACACCGCTGGTCAGCGAACGCGTCCCGCTCGCCGCGGCCGCCGACGCCGTGCAGCGCCTCGCCGACGGGACCACCACCGGCCGGCTGGTCGTCGTACCGGCCCTGGACGGAGGCGGTCCGCGATGATCACCTCCGAAGAGCTGGTGGCGCGCGTACGGGACCTGCTGCTCGCCCACCCGCCCGCCGACACCGACGCCGCCGACTTCCTGCGGGCCCGCTTCGACGCCGGCCTCGCCTGGGTCCACTACCCCGAGGGCCTCGGCGGACTCGCCGCGCCCCGCACCCTCCAGGCCCTCGTGGACGCCGGGCTCGAAGCCGCCGGTGCCCCCGACAACGACCCGCGCCGCATCGGCATCGGCCTCGGCATGGCCGCGCCCACGATCCTCGCCTACGGCACCGACGAGCAGAAGCGGCGCTTCCTGCGCCCCCTGTGGCTGGGGGAGGAGGTCTGGTGCCAGCTCTTCAGCGAGCCCGGCGCCGGCTCCGACCTCGCCGCGCTCGGCACCCGTGCGGTCCGCGAGAGCACCACCGGCGACTGGATCGTCGACGGGCAGAAGGTGTGGACCTCCAGCGCCCACACCGCCCGCTGGGCCATCCTGATCGCCCGCACGGACCCGGCGCTCCCCAAGCACCAGGGCATCACGTACTTCCTCTGCGACATGCACGCCCCCGGCGTCGAGGTCCGGCCGCTGCGCCAGATCACCGGTGAGGCCGAGTTCAACGAGGTCTTCCTGACCGGCGTCCGCATCCCCGACAGCCACCGGCTCGGCGCCGTCGGCCAGGGCTGGGAGGTCGCCCGCACCACCCTGATGAACGAACGCGTCTCCATCGGCGGCATGCGGATCCCGCGCGAGGGCGGCATGATCGCACCGGTCGCCGCCGCCTGGCGCGAACGGCCGGAACTGCGGACCCACGCCCTGCACCAGCGGCTGCTCCGGCTGTGGGTCCAGGCAGAGGTCGCCCGGCTCACCGGCGAACGGCTGCGCCAGCAGCTCGCCGCCGGCCAGCCCGGCCCCGAAGGATCCGGGATGAAGCTCACCTTCGCCCGCCTCAACCAGGAGATCAGCGGCCTGGAGGTGGAACTCCTCGGCGAGGAGGGCCTGCTGTACGAGGACTGGACGATGCGCCGGCCCGAGCTCGTCGACTTCACCGGCCGCGACGCCGGCTACCGCTACCTGCGCGCCAAGGGCAACAGCATCGAGGGCGGCACCAGCGAAATCCTCCTCAACATCGTTGCCGAACGCGTCCTCGGCCTGCCCGCCGAGCCGCGCGACGACAAGGACCTCGCCTGGAAGGACCTGGCCCGATGAGCACTGCGTTCGACCTGCTGTACTCCGAGACGGAGGAAGAACTCCGGTCCGCCGTACGCGCGCTGCTCGCGGACCGCTGCGCACCGGCGGACGTGCTCGCCCGGGCGGAGACCGGCCGGCCGCACGACCCCGAGCTGTGGCACACGCTCGCGGCGGAGATCGGCACGGCGGGGCTGCTCGTGCCGGAGAAGCGCGGCGGGCAGGGCGCGGGCCACCGGGAGGCGGCCGTGGTCCTGGAGGAGCTGGGCCGGGCCGTGGCGCCCGTGCCGTACCTGACGAGCGCGGTGCTCGCCACGGAGATCCTGCTGGGCTGCGACACCCCGGAGGCCGGCGACCTCCTGCGGGAGCTGGCCGCGGGCCGGCAGGTCTGTGCACCGGCGCTGCCTCTGACGCAGGCCCCGGGCGCGCCGCTGCCGTCCGCCGTACGGGACGCCGGGGGCGGGAGCCTGACGGGCACCGTCACCTCGGTGGCGGACGCGGTGGCCGCCGACGTCCTGCTGGTCCTCGCCGACACGGGGCTGTACGCGGTCCCGGCGGGCGAGGTCTCGTCGACCGGGCTGATCCCGCTGGACCTGACCCGTCCGCTCGCCACCGTGACGCTGGACGGCGCCGCGGGGACCCTGCTCGCGGACCCGGCGACGGCGCGGGCGGCGGTGGCCGGGGCGCTCCTCTCCGGGGCCGGACTGCTGGCCTCCGAGCAGCTCGGGATCGCGGAGTGGTGCCTGACGGAGACGGTGCGGCACGTGCGCGGCCGCAACCAGTTCAACCGGCCGGTCGGCTCCTTCCAGGCGCTGAAGCACCGGCTTGCGCAGCTGTGGCTGGACGTGGCCTCGGCCCGGGCCGCGGCCCGCGCGGCGGCGGACGCACTGGCCACCGGGGCCCCCGACGCCCCGCTGACGGTGGCGGTCGCGCAGGCGTACTGCTCCGGCGTGGCGGTCCGCGCGGCGGAGGAGTGCGTGCAGCTGCACGGCGGCATCGGGATGACCTGGGAGCACCCGGCGCACCTGTACCTGAAGCGCGCCAAGTCCGACGCCCTGACCCTGGGCACACCGGGCCACCACCACACCCTGGTGGCCGACTTCGCGGAACTCCCGTCCCCGTAGTCCCGGCCCCGCCGGCGCGCGAGGCGCGGGGTCCGGGGGAGAGACGGTGAGAGGGCGGGGTGTGGAGGAAGCCCCGCGCAGCGGCCGGCGGGCGGCACCCGGCACGGGATGGCCGAACGGCCGATGCGCGGCGGCCCGCCGGGGAGGCAGGGGCAACGGGTCGGTCCGGAATCCCGCCCCGCCCCCGGAAGGAGGCGCCGTGCTGCACGCCCGCCACCTCCTCGGCATCGCCGCCATCGACGCCCACGTCACGTCCCTCGCCGTGCTCGTCCTCGCCGTGCTGACCGGGGTCACCTGCGAGGCCGTCCGCGATGTCCTGTGCGGGGAGTTCCCCCCCGCTGCTCCTGCTCGAGGAGGCGTACGCGACCGCAGCGCCCGCCGGGGCGTCCGGCCCCCTCGGCCTGCACCGGGCCGGTACCGCGGACACGCTCGGCATCGCCGTCCGCGCCGGGCCCGTCTTCACGCTCCGCATGGCCGGCGTCTTGCGCGACCTGCGCCTGCCCCGCCTCCGGCGGGCTGCCCGCTGATCCCTATCCTCGCCGCATGACCCCCGTGATCGCCCGGCTCGACGCCGCCCTGCTCGCCGCCCACCGCGACGAACTCGCCGACCTGCTGCTCGCCGTGGTCCGCGGCGGCTCCTCGCTCGGCTTCCTCGCCGACCTCGACCACGACCGGGCGGCGGCCTGGTGGGACTCGCTCGTTCCCGCCGTCGAGGAGGGCTCCCTCGCCCTCTGGGCCTCCCGCACCGGCGGCGGCCGTCTCGACGGGACCGTCAGCTGGTACCGCGAGTCCAAGCCCAACGGCCGCCACCGCGCCGAACTGCGCAAGCTCATGGTGCACCCCGAGGCACGCGGCCGCGGCACCGCCCGCGCCCTGCTCGCCGAGGCCGAACACGCGGCAGCCCGGGCCGGTGTGCTGCTGCTGGTCCTCGACACCGAGACCGGCAGCGGGGCCGAGCGCGTCTACCGGTCCGCCGGCTGGACCGAGGCCGGCACCATCCCCGACTACGCCGCCGACCCGGCCGGCCGGCTGCACCCCACCACCCTCTTCTACAAGCACCCCCGGCCGCCGAGGTGACCTCGCCCGCCGCGCCGCGTTAGACCCCGTAGCGCGGACCACCGAGCGAGGGAGACCGCATGTACGCCACACCCGCATCCGCAGCACTCACCCGCCGTACGGCCCTTCGTACGGCCTTCACCGCGGCGGTGCTCGCCGGCACCGCCGCGGCCCTGGCTCCCGTACTGCGCGCCCGCCGCCCACGGCAGACCCTGACCCCGGCCCCCTTCGCCGAGGAGACGTACCGCGGCCGGCACATCGCCGTCGACTTCGCCGGGGTCCGCATCGACGGCCGCCCCCTGCACGTCATGCGCCGCGCCGACGGCAGCTACCTGAGCGGGATCAACCACTTCCAGTCCTTCGGGACCCCGCTGGAACTGGCCCGCGCCGCCGTCGACGAACTCGGCACCACCCAGCTGGCGTTCGCGGCCCCGCACCACGGCTGAGGAGCCCCGCATGTACACCCGGCAGAACCAGAAGAACCTGACCAGCGCCCAGAAGAAGCGGTTCACGGCGGCCGTGCTGGAGCTCAAGCGCACCGGCGCGTACGACGACCTGGTGCGCACCCACGACAAGTACTTCGTGCCCGACCGGGACAGCAAGCTCCGTGTCGGGCACATGTCCCCGTCGTTCTTCCCCTGGCACCGGCGCTACCTGCTCCAGTTCGAGCGGCTGCTCCAGGCCGTGGACCCGGGCGTCGCGGTCCCGTACTGGGACTGGACCGCGGACAACAGCCCGGTCTCCTCGCTCTGGGCCGAGGACTTCCTCGGCGGCACCGGCCGCGAGAGCGACCGCCGGGTCATGACCGGCCCCTTCGCCCACGAGAAGGGCAACTGGGAGATCGCGGTGGGCATCACGGAGGCCCGCTTCCTCACCCGCAACCTCGGGCGGCCGCAGAACCCGATCGCCCTGCCCACCGCGGCCGAGCTCCGGTGGGCGCTCGACGACCCCACGTACGACACCTCGCCCTGGGACTCCACGGCGCAGGGCGGCGGGTTCCGCAACAAGCTGGAGGGCTGGGCCGCGCCGAAGAGCGAGCGCTGGCGCAACCACAACAAGGTCCACCAGTGGATCGGCGGCCACATGACGGGCGGCACGGCCCCCAACGACCCGGCGTTCTGGCTGCACCACGCCTTCGTGGACCTGCTCTGGGACCGCTGGCAGCTCAGGCACCCCGGCTCCGGCTACCTGCCCGCCGCCCCGCTCGCACCGGGCGACCTCCAGCGCGGCCGGGTGATCGCCCTCGACGAGCCGATGCCGCCGTGGGACCTGACCCCGCGCGACATGCTCGGCCATCAGGGCCTCTACCGCTACGAATGATCCGGAGGCCGGGTCGAGGGCCGGGTACGAGGGCCCGGTACGAGGGCCGGATGTACGAGAAGGGCCCCCGCCGTACGGCGGGGGCCCCGGGTCCTCGATCCGGCCGTCAGCCGCCGTAGCCCTCGGTGTGGTGCTCGCCGCCACCCGACGCGTTGACGCAGGTGTTGCCGAACGCCGGGTTCAGCAGGGCGATCACGTTCACGGTGTTGCCGCAGACGTTGACCGGGACGTGCACCGGAACCTGGACCAGGTTGCCCGAGAGGACACCGGGGGAGCCGACCGCCGCACCGTGCGCTCCGGCATCGGCGACGGCCAGACCGGCACCGGCGGCCAGGGCGCTACCGGCAACAGCGGTGACGGCGACTGCCTTCGCGATACGCGACATCAAGATCTCCTCGTGAGATGTGTGGTGCCACAGGGGTCTGTGGCATTTGACATGGCGTACAACGCGGCGGGAGCCCGGCGGTCACGGCCGCTGGGCCTTGGTGATGAAGGAAAATCGCACGGAGGCGAAGTACGGCTTGATCTGGCCCGCGGCGCCCGGCTCCAGCACCGCCGCCGGACGGCCCGCACAGCCGGGCTCCCGGTAGAAGGTCGCCGTCCCGCGGGTGGAGTTGGTGGCGGCCCGCGAGCCGCCGCCCTTCGCCGCCACACAGCCCTGCGGGGCGGTCAGCCCGTGGACCTTGTCGTCCTGGCCGACGTACTGGAAGTCCCCCGCCGCGGCCTGCGCCGGCGCCGCGGCCACGAGCAGGAGCAGGGGCAGCAGCACGGGCGCGAACGGGAGGACCGGGCCGGCCACCCGGGCGGAGCCGCGGACACCGGGGTGGATACGCATGGATCGCATGACCGGTCCAACCCGGCCCGCCCCGGGCCGGGTCACGCCTTGTCACCCCTCGCAGGCCTGTGCGACCGTGCCGGGGAGGCGGAACACCGGATTCAGTGATGCAGTGATGCAGTGGTGCGGTGACGCACCGGGCCGACGGAGGAATCGATGAGCACAGCGGGCGACAGCGGCCGGCCCCGGGTCAGGACCGGGTACGGCGTCGTCGAGGGCCGGACCGGCCCGGCCGGGACCGCCTCCTTCCGGGGCATCCCGTACGCCGCCCCGCCCGTCGGCGCCCTCCGCTTCGCCGCGCCCGCGCCACCGGCCGCCTGGGAGGGCGTACGCGACGCCGGCGCCTTCGGGCCCACCGCGCCCAAGGTGCCCTACCCGCCGAAGTTCGCCGCGCTGCTGCCCGACCCGGACGTCCCCGGGGACGACTGCCTGAACCTCAACGTGTGGACCCCGGACCCGGCCCCCGGGGCCCGGCTGCCCGTCATGGTGTGGCTGCACGGCGGGGCGCTCACCCGCGGCTCCTCGGCCGTCCCCGTCTACGACGGCTCCGCCTTCGCCCGCGACGGGGTGGTGCTCGTCTCCGTCAACTACCGCCTCGGCGTCCTCGGCTACGGGCTCTTCCCCGACGCCCCCGCCAACCGCGGGCTGCTCGACCAGATCGCCGCCCTGAACTGGGTCCGGGAGAACATCGGGGCCTTCGGCGGGGACCCCGCCCGCGTCACCGTCTTCGGTGAGTCCGCCGGAGCCATCAGCGTCGGTGCCCTGCTCGGCGCCCCCCGCGCCGCCGGGCTCTTCGCCCGGGCCGCGCTGCAGAGCGGCGCCCCCGAGGTGCTGGCGCGCGAGAAGGTGCGCGCCATGGTCCGGCGGATGGCCTCCCTGCTGAAGGTCCCCGCGACCGCACAGGCCTTCGGCGCCACCGCCCTGCCCGACCTGCTCGCCGCCCAGGCCGCCGTGCTGCGCCGCTCCAGCCCGCTCACCGCAGGCCCCGCCTTCGGCCTCGTAGCCGACCCGGACACGCTCCCCGGGGACCCGCTGGAGGCCGCCGCGGCGACGGACGTACCACTGCTGCTGGGCTGGACCACCGAGGAGTACCGGCTCTGGCTCGCCCCCACCGGCGCGCTGCCGGTCATGGACCGGCTCGGTCCGCTCACCGTGGCCCTGGCCCGCGCGCGCAGCGGCAAGGACCGGGCCGCCGTACGGGCGCTGCGCGCCGCACTGCCCGGGGCGGGCCCGGCGGAGCTCGCGGGGCAGCTGCTCACCGACCGGCTGCTGCGCGATCCGCTGCGCCGCCTGGCGGGGGCGCGGCGGTCCGCCTCCAGCTTCGTGTACGAGTTCGGCTGGCCCTCGGGCATTCCCGGCCTCGGCGCCTGCCACGCCCTGGAGCTGGGCTTCGTGTTCGACACCCTCGACGTGCCGGAGTCCTCCTGGCTGGCCGGGCGGGACGCCCCGCAGGAGCTGGCCGACCGGATGCACGCGGCCTGGGTGCGCTTCGCCGTGACCGGGGACCCGGGCTGGGCGGCCTGGGACGGCAGCGGCCCGCCGATGGTGTTCGGCGGGCCGTGCGCGGAATCCTTCGTACCGGCGGTTACTCCACCGGTCCTTCCATGACCTTGCTGATGAACTCGATCGGGCCCTCGCCCATGTTCGGCACGTAGGTCTTGGCGTTGTGCTGGCCGCCGGGGATGATCCTCAGGCTGGTGTGGATCGGCCCCTTGCCGTACGTCGCGACGAACTTCTGCACGTCGGGCAGCGTCTTCTTGTTGTTCTCGTTGTCGCCGACCTGGAAGGCGAGGTAGACGTCCGGCGAGCCCTTCTTGTCGATCATGGCCTTCGCCAGGAGCTCCGGGTTGTTCTCGGCCTTCTCCTTGTCGTGGCCCTTCCACAGCGAGGAGTCGGGCACGATGTCCGGGCCGGAGCAGATCGCGGCCTTGAACTTCTCCGGGTACTTGAGCACGGCCTTCAGACTCGCGAAGCCGCCGGTGGAGGAGCCCATGTAGGCCCAGCCGTCACGGGACTTGACGGTGCGGAAGTTCGCCTTCACCAGGTCCGGGACGTCCTCGGTCAGCCAGGTCCCCATCTTGGGCTGGTCGGGGATGTCTGAGCCGTCCCAGTAGATGCCCTTGTCGTCGGGGCCCGGGTTCAGCACCGGCATGGCGAGGATGAACGGCTTGCTCTTGCCCTCGGCGTACCACTTGCTGATGCTGGTCTGGAGCCCCAGGTCGGTGCCCATCCAGTAGTTGTTCGGGTAGCCCGCGCCGCCGGGCAGGGCGATCATGACCGGGAAGCCGCTCTTGGCGAACTTCGGGTCGTTGTACTCCTTGGGAGCCCAGACCCACACCTTGCCCTTGAAGCCGGACTTCTTGCCGTCCAGTGTGGTGACGGCCACGTGCGTGCCGTCGGCCAGGGTCATCGAGTTCTTGAACTCGGCCTTCGGGCCGGTGGGCATCAGTGCCTTGGAGTTGGCCGCCTGCTTCGCGGCGCCGTCGGCGGCCGCCTGGCCGCCGCCCCCGGCGGGCTGGCCGAAGGAGACGTCCTTGCCCTTGTCGGTGAACGGGGGTATCTCGAAGTGGTACATCACCCCGGCCGCGATGCCCGCGAGGGCCAGGACGGAGACACCCGCGATCAGCCAGCGCCTGCCCCGGCGCGGCCGCCGACGCTCGTACTGGGGCTCCTCCGGCTCGCCGTACGGCGGCTGCGGCGGCCCGTACGGGGGCTCGGGCTGGTACTGGGGTTCGTACTGCTGCGTGTACGAAGCGCCGTAGGGCTGCTGCTGGTACTGCCCTTCCGATCGGTACGGCTGCTGCTGTCCGTCGGGTGAGTACGACATGTGCGGTTGCTCTCCGGCTGGTGCTGCCCCGTGGGGGGATGGTCTCTTCCCCGCCAGGGGGTGGTCTCTTCTGTTCGAAGGATGAGCCTACGTGCTGCCCGGTTCCCCTCTTTTCCAGGTCTTGGGCTTCCGTAGGTCAGGGCGTTGCCGAACACCGGAAGGGCCACCGGAGTTCCCGGGCTGTTGGCCGACTGTCCCTGGCCCATGCACATGCCCCTGGGTATGGTGCGTGCGCGCCGCCACCAGAACCCCCTGCCCGGAGGTATTTTCCGTGTTTGGCATGACCTCGTCACGGTTCCCCCGAAAGACCGCCCTTGCCACCGCCTTCGGCCTCACCGCCGCCGGCACGGCCCTGTGGGCCGGCCTCGGCGCCGCCCAGCCCGCGCACGCGGCCGGCCTGCCGGCCCCCGACCACGTCGTCGTCGTGGTCTTCGAGAACCACGCCTACAGCCAGGTCATCGGCAGCTCCAGCGCCCCCTACATCAACTCCCTCAAGAGCGGCGGCGCCAACCTCACGCAGTCGTTCGGCATCACGCACCCCAGCCAGCCCAACTACCTCCAGCTGTTCTCGGGCTCCAACCAGGGCGTCACCGGCGACAGCTGCTACACCCCCGGCTTCAGCTCCGCACCCAACCTGGCCTCCGAGCTCATCGCCGCCGGCAAGAGCTGGGCCAGCTACAACGAGACCCTCCCCAGCCAGGGCTCCACCACGTGCAGCAGCGGCAACTACGCCCGCAAGCACAACCCCTGGTTCGCCTTCTCCAACGTGCCCACCAGCACCGCGAAGACCATGACCCAGTTCCCGACGGACTACACCACCCTGCCCAAGGTGTCCTTCGTCGTCCCGAACCTGTGCAGCGACATGCACGACTGCTCCGTGGGCACCGGCGACACCTGGCTCAAGAACAACCTCAAGGCCTACGCGGACTGGGCCAAGACCCACAACAGCCTGCTCGTCGTCACCTTCGACGAGGACAACCGGCTCGCGGGCAACAAGATCCCGACCGTGCTCTACGGCCAGCCCGTCACCCCCGGCAGCACCTCGTCCACCACGTACAACCACTACGACGTGCTGCGCACCCTGGAGGGCCTGGCCGGTCTGACCGCCCACGCCGGGAACGCGGCCACCGCCAAGGACATCACGGGGATCTGGGCTTCCTGACCATGTACGTTGCGGACAGCCGCGGTACCCCCGCGCCCGCCGTGACCCCCGAGCCGCAGGCCGTCGCCCCGGGCATCCGCCCGGGGCGGCGTGCCGCGCTCGCCCCCACGGTCCTCGCCCTCGGCACGGTCAGCCTGATCACCGACGTCTCCTCCGAGATGGTCACGGCCGTGCTCCCGCTCTACCTCGTCGCAGGCCTCGGCCTGTCCCCGCTCGGCTTCGGGCTGCTCGACGGGATCTACAACGGCATCAGCGCGCTGGTCCGGCTCACCGGAGGCCACCTCGGCGACCGCCTCGGCCGCCACAAGGCCCTCGCCGGCCTCGGCTACGGCCTCTCGGCCCTGTGCAAGCCACTGCTGCTGCTCGCGCACACCCTCCCCGCCATCGGTGCGGTGCTCGCCCTCGACCGCACCGGCAAGGGCCTGCGCACCGCCCCGCGCGACGCGCTGATCTCCCTGGCCGCCGCCCCCGAGGACCGCGGCCGGGCCTTCGGGGTCCACCGGGCTATGGACACCGCCGGCGCCCTGATCGGGCCGCTCCTCGCCTTCCTGATCCTGCGTGGCGCCGCCGACGGCTACGACGCCGTCTTCACGGTCAGCGCCTGCGTCGCCGCCCTCGGCGTGCTCGTACTGGTCCTGTTCGTACCCGGCCGGCGCACCGAGCCGTCCCCCGGCGCCGAGCCCGTCTCGCTGCGGGCCGCCTTCGGACTGCTGGGCCGCCGCGACCTGCGCCGGATCAGCCTCTGCGCCCTGCTGCTCGGGCTCTGCACCGTCAGTGACGCCTTCCTCTTCCTGCTGCTCCAGCGCGCCACCGGGATCGCGGACCGCTGGTTCGCGCTGCTGCCGCTGGGCACGGCCGCCGCGTTCTTCCTGCTCGCGCTGCCCCTCGGCCGGCTCGCCGACCGGATCGGCCGCTGGCGCGTCTTCCTCGGCGGCCACCTCGCGCTGCTCCTGGCGTACGGGCTCCTGCTGACCGGCGGCCACCAGCCGACCCTGCCGTACGCCGTGCTCCTCCTCCACGGCGGCTTCTACGCGGCCACCGACGGAGTGCTGATGGCCGCGGCGGCCGGAGCCGTGCCCGAGGAGCACCGCGGCGGCGGCCTCGCCCTCGTCCAGACCGGCCAGGCGCTCGCCCGTTTCGCCGCCTCGCTGGGCTTCGGCGCCGCCTGGACCGTCTGGGGCCCCCGCCCGGCCCTCGCGGTCGCGGCCGTGCTGCTGGCCGTCGCGGCCGCCGCCTGCGCCTGGCTGCGGCCCGCCGACGCGATGGACGCCCGGTCCGCCGACGGGGCGCGGGCCGACTGAGCCGCTCGGCCGTCTCCGAAGTCCCCCACATCCCCGAAAGGCCCCCATGACCCTCCAACGCCGGATCCTGATCCTCGTCTCCGCCGTCCTGCTGCTCGCCGCCGTGGGGGTGCTCGCCGTCGTACGGGCCTCCTCCCGGGCCGACGAGAAGAACCGGACCCAGGCCGGCGGCCCGCAGATCACCCGGGGCGAGGTGACCCTGGCCCCGGGCGCGGGCGAGCGGCGGATCGTGTTCCGGAACATGGCGTGGGGCCCGCACCGCGACGAGCTCGCCACCGTCCCCGGCGACGCGCCCCAGGGCCCCCGTACCGCCTCCGGAGTGAGCTGCCTGCGCTTCCACGCCGCCGCCGGCACCGGGATCTGCCTCCAGGCCGACAAGGGAGGGGTCCAGGAGAGCTACCGGGCGGTCGTCCTCGACGCGCACCTCAAGGAGGTCTCCGCGCACCCGCTCGCCGGCATCCCCACCCGCGCGCGGGTCTCGCCCGGCGGACACCTCGTCGCCTGGACGGTCTTCGTCGGCGGGGACTCGTACGCCGGGACCGACTTCTCCACCCGGACCTCGCTGCTCGACCTGCGCACGGGCACGTTCGACGCCTCGCTGGAGGACTTCGCGATCCGCAAGGACGGCAAGGCGTACCGCAACACCGACGTGAACTTCTGGGGCGTGACCTTCGCCGCCGACGAGCGGACCTTCTACGCGACGCTCGCCACCGGCGGCCGGACCTACCTGGTCCGCGGCGACCTCGCCGAACGCACCGTGACCACGCTGCGCGAGAACCTGGAGTGCCCGTCGCTGTCACCCGACGGGACCCGGCTGGTGTTCAAGAAGCGGGTGCCCGGCCTGTCACCGGACGCCCCCTGGCGGCTGTACGTCCTGGACCTGGCCTCGATGCGGGAAACCCCGCTCGCCGAGGAGCGCAGCGTGGACGACCAAGTGGTGTGGACGGACGACAGGACGGTCGTCTACTCCCTGCCCGGCGATTTCGGCGCCGACCTGTACTCCCTGCCGGCCGACGGCAGCGGCGCTCCCGCGCCGCTGATGGCATCGGCCCTCGCCCCGGCCTTCCTCGGCTGACGCCGGGAGGAAGGGCCGGGGCGGCGGGCCGCCGCGGACGGCTGCGCCGAACGCAGGACCGTTACGCCGGGACCAGTGTCTTGCGGCGCCGTTTGCGCTGGGCCCCCGCCGACAGCTTCAGCTCGATGATCGACCGTACGGTCGGCCACTCCTCGTCGAGGATCGAGTAGAAGGCGGTACTGCGCACGGCGCCGTCGAGACCCCGCGAATGGGCCCGGCGGACCCCCTCGCAGGTGAACCCGAGCCGCTCCATGGCGGCCCGCGAGCGCCCGTTGCGGGCGTCGGCGCGCAGCGAGATGCGGCGCACGCCCCAGGTCTCGAAGGCATGGCGGAGCATGAGCAGCTTCGCCTCCGTGTTGATGCCCGTCCCCTGGGCGCCCGGGGACAGCCAGGTATTGCCGATCTCGGCGGCATCGGGGATCGCGGTCGCCGGATCACCGAACGGGACGCCCGGCACGGCGGGCCACACCAGTGGTCCCTGCCAGTAGTCGAGTTCCAGGAACCGGGTCGAACCGACGACCCGGCCGTCGGTGGCTCTGACCACCGCGAAGGGGAGTGATCGACCCGCCGCCTGATCTGCGAGGGCGCGGTCGATGTACTCGTGGGACGCCTGCACCCCATGGGGTACGGGGGTGAAGGCGTAAGTCGTACGATCCTCGGCCCCGGCCAGGGCCAAGGCCTCGGTGTGGTGGGGGGCGAGGGGCTCGAGCCGCACGGAGCGGCCGGCGAGGAGTACGGGTACGGGCACGGAGCCTTCGGTCCTTCTGGGCGGTGGGGTGGTTGCACAGTGTGCGTCCCTGACGTCACCCCCCGCGCAAAACACGGGTGAAAGGCAACGGGCTGTCAGGTGAACGCGAGTGGCTCAATGTAGCTCCTAAATGTGCTCTCATGAACCCCCAAATTGGCAACGCCGCGGCCATGTTTTTCGATGACTTTGGTCCCCGCCGGGGAGCCCCCGTAATCCTGATCCGCGGACATCCGTTCCGGCGCGCCGCGCGGGTCCCCCGGACGGCCGACCCGAAGGCCTCCGATCGGCGTACAAACACCCTCTGACCTGCGTATATATCGAGCTCTCCGGGTGTGTCCCGCAGCGGCCCCGACCGGCTGTGCGGCGGACGGTCCCGGGGCCCCGCCCGGGCCGCCGGGGCATCGAACAGGTGGCCTTCGGTGATGTGTCCAACACCGGCCCGGGGGCCCTTCGGGGGAGGGGCCCGTGCCCGGTGGCGCCGCGGGGCGCCGGACGGGCGTGCCGGGCGGTCCGGAGGGTGGTCCGGCGGGCGGTCCGCGTCGCCGGGGGACGCGGTGACGGCGCGGTGGCGCAGGGCGACCGACCCGGCCCGCGCAGGCTCGCGGCGGAGCCCCCGGCACCTCGACGGCCCTCTGCCACGGCCCGGGCCCCGGCGGCGGCCCCGGCTGACGATCCGGCGCGATCGACCGCTTCGTCAACCACGGCATCGCCACCGAACCCTGCCCTCTGATCCCGGTCGGCCCGCCTTCGTCGCGCTCCGCCACCTGCTCTTCCGCCGGGTGGTCGCGGGATCCGGCCCGGCGACCCCGGGCCGCGAACGCGCGGAGGACGGGGCTCCGGCGCCCGGCCCCGCCTCCCGCCCCCTACCGTCCCTCCAACGCACCGTTCCCGTAGGGACCTTCGCGGACCTCCACAGGTCCGCGCAGACCGTCACCGACGTTCCAGGAAAGGCGAGAGACCCCACCATGCCCGGATCCCGCATCACTTTCATCGAGGGCCAGGCCGGCCAGGGCGCCGCCCTCGCCCGGATCGCCGACCGTGTCCGCGCCCGGCTCGCCTCACCGCGGTACGCCGCGCTGCGCGGCGCCCGGCGCCCCCTGCTCACCGGCATGGGCGCCTCGTACGCGGCCCTGGCCGTCCCCGTACAGCAGCTGCGCGCGGCCGGGGTCGTCACCCAGCGCGTGCTGTCCAGCGAGATCGGGACCGGCACCGCAGGCTTCGACACCGACTGCCTGATCGCCGTCTCCCAGGGCGGCCGCAGCTGCGAGACCATCGCCGCCTTACGGTGCGCCGCACCGGGCATCACGAGGACCGCGCTGCTGGGCGTCGTACCGTCGCCGCTCGGCGAGCTGGCCGACCTGACCCTGGACCTCGGCAACGAGCCCGACTCGTGCGCCTCGACCATCGGCTACACGGGGACGGTCGTCGCCCTCGACCTGGTCGCGGGAGCCATCGCGGGTCGTGGGCAGGACCCGTGGGGCGACATCGCCGAGCAGACCGCCGCCGTCCACCGGCAGGCCGTCGAGGTGGTCGCGGGCCTGCGCGGGCGCGCCGCCCGCTGCGTCGCCTCCGACGCGGTGGCGGCCGGCGCCTCGCGGGCCTCGGCGGAGGAGGGCGCGCTGCTGCTGCGCGAGGTGGTCCGGATGACCGCGGCCGCGTCCGCGACCCGCAACTACCTGCACGGGGGGATGGAGTCGGCGGGCAACACCCTGCACCTGGTCTTCGGCGACGGCCGCGAGATCGAACTGGCCCGCTCGCTGGCCGCGGCCGGGCACCTCACGCTGCTGCTGACCACGGCCCCCGCCGAACCGTCGGAGAGCCTTTCGGTGATCCGCCTGCCCGGAGTACCGGACGCCGTCCGCGCGGTGCTGGAGGCGGTGGTGCTGCAGGAGCTGGCGGCCCAGCTCGGCGCCGAGCGCGGCGTCCCGATCGAGTCGTTCGTCTTCGCCCACGACGACACCAAGCAGGGCGGCCTGGACGGGGCCGGCTTCCCGGTGGCCGCCCACGCCCGCGCGGACGCCGCAAGGGCCCCGAGCCCCTGATTTCGCCATGGTCGGAACTCAGGGGTGCTGTGGGGAATGCCCGGTCTGCGACGCTGGTTGCCCCGTCACGAGATCGAACCCCAGGGGAGCCCCGGCATGACCGAGACCGTCACCCGCATCGAGTACACCCTGCCCGTGAACGACCCCGTGGCCGAGGACCAGGTCCAGCTGAGCCGTGACGACCTGTGGACGGGGCTGGTGGCCAAGGCCGCCGACCCGCGCCCCTACGTGCCGGCGATCACCGAGTGCACGGTCCTGTCGGAGACCCCGCAGGGCCTGGTCCGTGAGATAGCCCGCGCCGGGGACCGCTTCCGCGAGGTCGTGGTCTTCGACATCGGGCACCGCGTGAGCTTCCGCCGCTCGGACGAGAAGGAAGTCTGGACCATCGACAACGTCATCGACGAGGACCCGAGCGGCGCCCTCACCCTGACGTTCAGCGGAGAGTTCGGGCGCGAGTTCGCCGCCTCCCGGCTCGCCGCGATGCGCACGTCCATGGCCGAGACGGCCGCCCGCACCCTCTCCGTGATCCGCGAGTCCGCCGCGGCCTGAGACCGCCGGGGACCGCCTGGGACCGGCCGGGAACACCTGAGATCATCCGCACATGGACTTGGTACTGCGCCGACTCGCCGCCGTCGGGCCGTTCTTCACCGTCCCGTACGGGACGGAACCGCCCGGGGACGGCTTCCGGCCGCTGAGCGAGCTGTACGGGCCCCGGCTGGAGCCGTACGTCGCCGAGGTCGGGCGGCGGATCGGCAGCGGGCCGGGGCGCGTCGCCGCCTCGACGGCACAGTTCGGGATCGCCTCGCGGCTGTGGTCGATCGGGCTCGGCTGCGCCGCGCTGGGCGGGCGGGTGCCGGACCTGGGGGCCGACCGGGTGTGGTGGCGGCTGCCCGGGGCGGGATCGCTGGAGCTGTGGCTGCCCGAGCCCGGCCGGGGGGACCTGTCGGCCGAGGCGCTCGGGAAGACCGTGCTCGGCAACCTCGCGGCCCTGGACGCGCGGCTGCGGGAGCGGTACGCGGTCTCGCCCAAGGTGCTGCGCGGCAACGCCGCGTCGGGGCTGGTCGGAGCGGTGCGGGTACTGATCGACCGGGTCCCGGGCGGCCCGGCGGTGTCCCTGGCCGCGCAGCTGCTGGCCGAGGACGGACCGCTCGGCGGAGCCGGCACCTTCATCCACGAGGAGGGGCTCGGGGTGGCTTTCGTACGCCGCAGCTGCTGCCTCTACTACAAGGTCCCCGGCGGCGGCCTCTGCGGGGACTGCGTACTGCGCACCAGATAGCCCGGCAGGGCCGTTCGGAGCGGCCCGGGGTGTGACGAAGGCCATCGGGGCGCAGTTGGACTGCTCCCCGATGGCCCCGCAAGCACTGCGATGTCGTCCTCGACCGGCTCGCCGACGTCCTGCGGCGTCGGCCCGTCAGTCCGACGGCACTAGAACGTGAGGTTCCAGGCGTCGATCTTGCCGGTGTCCGAGTTGGCGTTGTCGTTCACGCGCAGCTTCCAGAGGCCGTTGGCCACCTCGGAGGAGGCGTTGACCGTGAAGGTCTGGACGATGTTGTCCGTGCTGCCGCCGGCCCGGTTGCTCAGGGTGTAGACGGTGCCGTCCGGGGCCACCAGGTCGACCTTGAGGTCACCGATGTAGGTGTGCTTGATGTCCACGCCCACCTTGAGGGTGGCCGGCGCGTTGCCGGTCACTCCGCTGACGGTGATCGGGCTCTCCACGGTCGCGTTGTCGCTGATCGCGAAGTCGCCGAGGTTCTCGAAGTACTTCCCGGGCGGCGGGGTGGAGCCGACCGCCTTCAGCGCGTCGACCTGGCCCTCGCCGAAGAACGAGTTGTTGGCCGCGGTACCGGTGCACCGGCTGTCCGACGGGCAGGCGATGTCGTTGGCCTGGGTGGCCAGCTTGTCGCGCAGCTGCGCCGGGGTGATGCCCGGGTTGGTGCTGGCGAGCAGCGCCGCGACACCCACCACGTGCGGGGTGGCCATCGACGTACCGCTCTTGGTGCCGTACTTGCCGCCCGGCACGGTGGAGTAGACGTCGCTGCCCGGGGCCGCGACGTCGATGACGCCCGAGCCGAAGTTCGAGAACGAGGCCTTCGAGGTGCCGGTGCCGTTCGCCGCGACCGTGACCACGCCCGGGAGCTCGGTCGGGATGTCGAGGCAGGCGTTGGTGATGGTGCGGGTGACCGGCGTCGAGTCGTTCGGGCTCGCGGAGTCGGTCGTCTTGTGGGCGAGGTCGTAGTTCTCGTTGCCCGCCGCGGCGATCTGCAGGGAGCCCTTGCCCTCCGCGTACTCCTGGGCGCGCTTGACGCCCTCGATGATGGCGGCCTGGTCGATGTTGTCCGGGCAGTTGAACTGCCACGGGTCCGTGTAGTAGCTGTTGTTGGTGACCTTGAAGCCGTGGTCGCCGGCCCACACGAAGCCGCAGATGGTGTTCTCGGCGAAGAAGAACGAGTTGCCCGGCTCGGCGACGCGGACCGCGGAGATCTTCACTCCCGGGGCCACGCCGACGACGCCCTTGCCGTTCTTGGCGGCCGCGATGGTGCCCGCGACGTGCGTGCCGTGGCTGTCCACGTCCCGCCAGGCGCCCGTACGGGTGTCCGGCTTGCCGTACGCGCAGGAGACGGAGTCGGCCGCGTTGAAGTTCGGCGCCAGGTCCTGGTGCTGGTCGTCCACACCGGTGTCCAGGATGCCGACCTTGACGGAGGAGGAGCCGGTGGTGACGGCCCAGGCCTGGTCCGCCTTGATCTGGCTCATGTCGGCGCGCACGGGCTCGCCGGCCGGGGTCGTCGACTGCGCCGGGTTGGCGGGCAGCGCCGGGTTGTAGGCGTCGGCCGGGACGTCCGAGGTACGCGTGGCGCCGACCTGCTGGACCCCGCTGACCCCGCGCATCGTCGCGGCGAAACCGGCGGAGGCGGAGTGGGCGACGATCACGCCGATGGAGTCGAAGTTGGAGAAGACGGTGCCGCCGTTGGCGGCGATGGCGCTGCGGACCGCCGTGCTGTCACCGGGGGCGGTGATCACGAGGTAGGCGCGGGTGCCGGCAACCCAGGTCGCACTCTGGGAGGTCGGCGCCGCGGCGGCCTTGCCCGCGGCCTTGGCGGGCGCGGAGGTGGTGCTCTGGCCGGAAGGGGATACCGGGGTGGTGCCGGCGAGCGCGGCGGGGGCCCCGAAGGCGAGTGCGGCGCCGAGCGTGGCGGCCAGCACGAGAGTACGTCGAGGTCGGCTGGATATGTGGGGTATCAATGCGTCCTCCGAAGACGGCCTGGAGGTGCTCATGACACCTACCGGGCCGTACGAAACGAGTGGTGGACGCAAGATGTCAGACGCGTGCCCCGGTATGGAAGTACCTTTTACCGCACGACACTTCGCGACCCCGTGGCCGAAAACAGACCATGGGGCCGCGTGGGGGCGGTGTGAAGGGGGTGTGAGGGCCGACCGGCCCGGGCACCGTGGGGGCGAGCCCGGCCCGGCCGGCCCGTGACGGGCGTTCCGGTCAGACCGGTACGCCGTCCTTGGCGCCGACCGGCGAGGGGGCGGGCACGGTGGGGAGCTCCGCGCCGTGGCCGTCGTCGATCAGCGTGGTCTCGTCGAACTCCAGGCGTCCCGCGAGGACTTCGGTGGCCCGCTCGCGGTCGAACTCCTTGGTCCAGGTGCCGATGAGCACCGTCGCCACCGCGTTGCCCGCGAAGTTCGTCAGCGCCCGGGCCTCGCTCATGAACCGGTCGATGCCCACGATCAGCCCGACCCCGTCCACGAGCTCCGGCCGGTGCGACTGGAGTCCGCCGGCCAGCGTCGCGAGCCCGGCGCCGGTCACGCCCGCCGCGCCCTTCGAGGCCACGATCATGAACAGCAGCAGTGAGATCTGCTCGCCGATGGCCAGCGGCTTGCCCGTGGCCTCCGCGATGAACAGGGAGGACATCGTCAGATAGATCGCGGTCCCGTCCAGGTTGAACGAGTAGCCCGTCGGCACCGTGATGCCGACCACCGGCTTCGAGACGCCCAGGTGCTCCATCTTGGCGATCAGCCGGGGCAGCGCCGACTCCGAGGAGGAGGTCGACAGGATCAGCAGGAACTCGCGGCCCAGGTAGCGCAGCAGCGAGAACACGTTGAGCCCGGTGCACACCCGCAGCAGGGTGCCGAGCACCACGAACACGAACAGCAGGCAGGTCGTGTAGAAGCCGATCATGATGACGGCCAGTGACTTCAGTGCGTCCATCCCGGTCGCGCCGACCACCGCCGCGATCGCGCCGAACGCGCCCACCGGCGCCGCCCACATGATCATCGCCAGCACCCGGAAGACCAGCTTCTGCACGTGCCCGATCCCGCGCAGCACCGGCTCGCCCGCCGCACCCATCGCCTGGAGCGCGAACCCGCACAGCAGCGCCACGAGCAGCGTCTGGAGCACCTGCCCGCCGGTGAAGGCGGAGACCAGGGTGGTCGGGATGATCCCGAGCAGGAACTCGGGCGTGCTCTGCGCCCCGCCCGCCTTGGCCTGCGCCTCGCCGGCGTGCTTGACGGCCTCGGTCAGGTGCAGTCCGCTGCCCGGCTCCAGCAGGTTCCCGACCAGGAGCCCGATGGCCAGCGCCACCGTCGACATGATCATGAAGTAGCCGAGGGCGAGGCCGCCCACGGCGCCGACCTTCGCGGCCTTGCGCACCGACCCGATGCCCAGCACGATCGTGCAGAAGATCACGGGCGAGATCATCATCTTGATGAGGTTCACGAAGCCGGTGCCCAGCGGCTTCAGCTCCACGGCCGTGCCGGGTGCGGCGAAGCCGACGGCGATGCCGAGGAGCACCGCGGCGATCACCGCGATGTACAGGTAGTGGGTCTTGTCGCGTCTGCCGGCCACGGCTCGCCTCCTGGTGGTGAATACGTCCCGGGAGGACCATCGCCCGAGGCAGTGACCCCGGTCACCCTTGCGTTCATTGAGTTCACGGCCCGGTGCACACTGAGCGCCATGTTCCGTTTTCCCCGACCCCCACGCAGCCTCGCCGGCCAGCTGTTCGCCATGCAGGTGCTGCTGGTCGCCGTGGTCGTGGCCGGCTGCGCCGTCTTCGCGTACGCCACCGCCCGCGGACAGGCCGAGGAGGCCGCCCGGCGCCAGGCCGGGGCCGTGGCCCGGGCCGTCGCCGACTCCCCGTCCGTACGCGAGGCCGTACGCGGGGCCGTCGGCGCCGACCCCTCGGCCGCGCTCCAGCCGTACGCCGAGCGGGTCCGCGTGGACTCCGGGGTGGACTTCGTGACGATCATGGCCCCGGACGGGCGGCGCTGGACGCACCCCGACCCCCGCCGCATCGGCGAGCCGTTCATGGGGAACACCGGCCCCGCCCTGCGCGGCGAGACCTTCAGCGAGACCTACACCGGCACCCTCGGGCCCTCCATCCGCGTGGTCACCCCGCTCATGGACGACGGCCGGGTCGCCGGCATGGTCAGCGCCGGCATCACCGTCCGCGCCATCAGCGCCCGCCTCGCGGAGCAGCTCAGCGCCCTCGCCTGGGTCGCGGCCGGCGCGCTCGCGCTCGGCGGAGCCGGCACGTACGTGGTCAACGCGCGACTGCGCCGGCACACCCACGGCATGAACGCGGCCGAACTCAGCCGGATGTACGACTACCACCAGGCGGCCCTGCACGGCGTCCGCGAGGGGCTGCTCATGCTCGACGGCCAGCGCCGCATCACCCTCATCAACGACGCCGGACGCGAACTGCTCGGCCTGCGGGGGGAGGTCCGGGGCAGAGGCGCCGCCGACCTCGGGCTGCCCGCCCCGCTCACGGGAGCCCTGCTCGCCGACCGGCCCCGCGTGGACGAGGTGCACCTGACCGCGGACCGGGTGCTCGTCCTCAACAGCTCACCCGTCGCGGGCGGCGGCCGCCGCGGCACCGTGGTCACCCTCCGCGACCACACCGAACTCCAGTCGCTCACCGGCGAGCTGGATCAGGAGCGAGGTTTCACCGAGGCGCTGCGCTCCCAGGCCCACGAGGCCGCCAACCGGCTGCACACCGTGGTCTCCCTCATCGAACTCGGCCGGGCGAACGAGGCGGTGGAATTCGCCACCGCCGAACTGCAGCTGGCCCAGGCCCTCACCGACGAGGTGGTCACCGGTGTCGGAGAACCCGTCCTGGTGGCGCTCCTGCTCGGCAAGGCCGCCCAGGCGCACGAGCGCGGAGTCGAACTCTTCGTCACCCCCGACAGCCGGGCCGTCGACGCAGGCACCGGAAACCTCCCGGCCCGCGACCTCGTCACGGTGCTCGGCAACCTCCTCGACAACGCCGTCGACGCCCTCACCGGCTTCCCCGGGGCCCGGATCGCCGTCACCGTCCGGCCCGAGCAGAGCGCACTGCTGCTCCGCGTCGCAGACAATGGCCCCGGGCTGCCCGTGGGCGCCGATGCCGACGTGTTCCTGCGCGGTTGGTCGGGCAAGGGAGAGGGGCGCGGCCTCGGCCTCTCCCTGGTCCGGCAGGTGGCCCACCGGCACGGCGGCAGCGCGGTGGCCGCCGAAGGTCCGGGCGGGGGAGCCGAGTTCACCGTACGACTGCCCATGCGAAGGGAGCCGACGCCATGAGCGAAGCACAGGAGGCGGGTGCGGTGTCCCCGGTGCGGGTGCTGGTGGTCGAGGACGACCCCGTCGCCGCCGACGCGCACGCCCTGTACGTCGGCCGGGTGCCCGGCTTCACCGCCGTCGGCGCCGTCCACTCGCTCGCCGAGGCCACCCGCGTCCTGGAGCGGACCCGGATCGACCTGCTGCTGCTCGACCTCACCCTCCCCGACGGGCACGGGCTGCGCTTCGCCCGCCGGCTGCGGGCCTCCGGGCATCCCGTGGACGTGATCGTGGTGACCTCGGCGCGGGACCTGGCCGTGGTGCGCGAGAGCGTGTCAGTCGGGGTGGTCCAGTACGTACTGAAGCCGTTCGCCTTCCCGACGCTGCGCGAACGGCTGCTGCGCTACGCCGAGTTCCGGGCCACCGCGGGGGAGGCCGCCGGACAGGGCGATGTGGACCGGGCGCTCGCCGCCCTGCGCGCCCCCGGCCCCGCCGAGCTCCCGAAAGGGCTCAGCGCGCCGACCCTGGACCGGGTCGGCGCGCTGCTGCGGGCGGCGCCCGAGGGGCTGACCGCCGCCGGGGCGGCCGAGGTTGCGGGGATCTCCCGGATCACGGCCCGGCGCTACCTGGAGCACCTGGTGGACACCGGGCGGGCGGACCGCACCCCCCGCTACGGGCAGGTCGGCCGCCCCGAACTGCACTACCGCTGGCTGGCCGCGGCGGCGGGGACCGGTTCCGTGTCGAAGGTGTAGAACTTCCGGTGGTCCAGCAGGTCCGCCGGGGTCACGTCGTTCCAGGGGCGCATGGTGTCGCGCAGGTCGACGACGTTCACGGTGCCGGCGGCCGGCAGGTAGGTGGACTGCGGGTGGCGGGCCTGCCACTCGGCCCACAGCTTGTCGATGTAGGCGTGGTGCATCCAGAACACCGGGTCGTTGGGGGAGACGCCGGTGGCCATCTGGCCGCCGACCCAGACGTGCACCCGGTTGTGCAGGTTGGCGCCGCGCCAGCCCTCCAGGTGGTTGCGGAAGCCGTTCGAGGAGCTGTTCCAGGGGGCCATGTCGTACACCGGCATGGCGAGGACGGCTTCCACCTCGGCCTTGGTCGGCAGTTCGGCCACGCCCTCGCCCAGCGCCCGGCGCAGGTAGGCGCGCCCGTCCACCCGTACGTTCACGTTGAACTTCCCGGCGGCGTACGCGAACGGCCCGTCCATGACCTGCCCGTCGCGGGCCCGGCCGGTGCCGCCGAGGAAGTCGGCGGCCCAGAGGGAGGAGCGTGAGGTGCGGTCCGCGCTCCAGTCCCAGTAGGGGAGCGAAACCTTCGGATCCACTTTCTGCAGTGCGGCCTCGAACTCCAGCAGGAAGCGGCGGTGCCAGGGCAGGAAGGACGGGGAGCGGTGGCCCACCCGGTCGCCCGAGTCGGTGTCGCTCATGATGAACCCGTTGTGGGTGGTCACGAAGCGGTCGTACGCACCGGTGCGCTTGAGTTCGAGCAGCGCGTTGGTGAAGGCGCGCTTCTCCTCGGTGGTGAGGGCGGCCTGGTTCTTGCGTACGGTCATGCCGTGCCTCCCATGGGCGCGAAGGGGGCGAGGACGGCGCCCTGGAGCTCGCGCACCGCGGCGCGGGCGAGCGAGGTCGGATCGGCGAAGGTCTCGTAGTGGTTGACCACGCTGATCCAGGTGCCGTCGGCGTTGCGCATGACGTGCAGTTCGCGGCCGTCTATCCGGACGGTGGGCAGGTCGTCGTGGCCGCCCCCGTGGTGGCCGCCGTGGTGGCCGCCCCCGGTCGTGCCCGGGGTGATCTGGATGCGGCGGCCCTGGTAGACCTCGTCGACCGTGCCTGCGGGTATGGAGGCGCGGGAGTCGGCTGCGGCTGCGTGCGCGGTGGCGCCGGCTATGCCGAGGGCGGAGAGTGCGCCGGCTGTGGTGCCCAAGGCCTGCCGGCGGGTGATCTTGTTCATGGGCCGAAGAACTATCAGGGCGGCACCGACCGTTGACCTGTATCCGGACATCGGAGGATAAGTTGCCCGTAGAACCAGTTTGGTCGATCTTCCCGTCCGAACCGGCTCCGGCGGCCCGGACGGGAAGATCTTCGAGCAAAAGTCTACTCGACGGTAATTTATCCGGCCGCGCCCGGCTTCTATGTGGAGCGTCACACCGTGGAGTCGGCCGGAAGCTCTCGGTTGTAGTGCCCGGCTAGCGCTGTCTGTAATGAGCTGTCACTTATAGTCCGAATATGGCTCTTCATGAGACGAAAGACGTACGCGACGCCGACGCCGACTCGGACGTGTTCACGTCCGCCCTGAGCGGCCAGATCCTCCCCAAGTACCGCATGCCCGACGACCACT
This sequence comes from Streptomyces sp. NPDC059355, assembly GCF_042752335.1. NCBI lineage: Bacteria > Bacillati > Actinomycetota > Actinomycetes > Kitasatosporales > Streptomycetaceae > Streptomyces > Streptomyces sp. NPDC059355. Next base: position 160,271 of record NZ_JBHYXN010000013.1, read on the forward strand.
CGCCCACCGAGGTGGTCTACGAGCTGCTCAGCAACGAGCTCCTCCTCGACGGCAACGCGGCCCAGAACCTGGCCACCTTCTGCACCACCTGGTCCGACGACGGCGTGCACCGCCTGATGAACCAGTGCCTCGACAAGAACATGATCGACAAGGACGAGTACCCGCAGACGGCGGAGATCGAGGCCCGCTGCGTCAACATCCTGGCCGACCTGTGGAACGCGCCGGCCGGCGGTGCGGCCACCGGCTGCTCCACCACCGGATCCAGCGAGGCCGCCATGCTCGGCGGCCTCGCCCTCAAGTTCCGCTGGCGTGCCCGCCGCCAGGCCCAGGGACTCCCCGCCGACCGGCCCAACCTCGTGTGCGGGCCGGTCCAGATCTGCTGGGAGAAGTTCGCCCGCTACTTCGACGTCGAACTGCGCCAGATCCCGATCGAGGCCGGCGCCACGGGCCTGCGGCCCCATCAGCTCGCCGAGTACGTCGACGAGAACACCATCGGCGTCGTCGCCATCCTCGGCGTCACCTACACCTGCGACTACGAGCCCGTGGCCGAGATCGCCGCCGAACTCGACCGGATCCAGGCCGAGCACGGCTGGGACGTCCCGATCCACGTGGACGGGGCCAGCGGCGGCTTCGTCGCCCCCTTCCTCCACCCCGACGTGGTGTGGGACTTCCGGCTCCCGCGCGTCGCCTCCGTCAACACCTCCGGGCACAAGTACGGGCTCGCGCCCCTCGGCGTCGGCTGGATCGTGTGGCGCACCGCCGAACTCCTGCCCAAGGAGCTCGTCTTCGACGTGGACTACCTCGGCGGCGACATGCCGACCTTCGCCCTCAACTTCTCCCGCCCCGGCGGCGAGGTCATCGCCCAGTACTACCTGTTCCTCAGGCTCGGCCGCGCCGGCTACCGGCGCGTCCACGAGGCCTGCGTCGCCACCGCCCAGTACCTGGCCGGAGAGGTGGCCGCCATGGGCCCGTTCACCCTGCTCTACGACGGCCTCGGCGGCCTCCCCGCCGTCTCCTACCGCCTCACCGACCAGGCTGCGGCCGGGTTCAGCCTCTACGACCTCTCCGACCGGCTGAGGATGCGCGGCTGGCAGGTGCCGTCGTACCCGCTGCCGGCCGCCCGCGACGACACCGTCATCCAGCGGGTGCTGATCCGGCACGGGGTGACCCGCGACCAGATCGCCCTGCTCGTCACGGACCTGCGCAACGCGGTCGAACACCTCACGGCGACGCCCCCGCCGACCCCGGCGACCGAACCCCGCTCGGGGTTCCACCACTAGGGAGTGCCGTCGAAGTGGCGTCGGCCGCCCGTGTGGGCGGGGTCGGCGGGGTCTGGTGCGTGCGATCGCGAGGCGGAGGAGGGAATCGACGCGGTGGGGGCACCTCCCGGCGGTGGCTGGGCGATGGCGGTGACCGACGACGACGCGGCGGGCGTGCGTGCCGGGCCCCGCCGGCCGGACGGGACTTCGACGACACGACCCAGGAGGTGTCCGGCGGCGGTCAGGCGGACGCCGGCCAGCGCATGCCGAGGGCGTCGAGGGCGGCGATGCGCTCCGGGGCGAGGGCCGAGGCCCGTGAGCGCTGGTTGGCGATCCAGGCGCCCAGGCGCACCTCCTGGCCGCCGACCTGCTCCACGTGGCCGCGCGGGACCCGCAGGTGCTGCTCGCGGGTGTGGAACTGGCGGGCAGCGGCCAGGTGCTGCGCCCACTTCTCGGTCTGGGTGCGCCGCGGCCGCGGGCGCTCGGCCGGGCTGGCCCCGGTCACCCCGAGCGCGTGCTCCAGCAGCCAGCGCTGCGCCCAGGCCAGCTGCTCCCAGGCCAGCCGCTGGCCGCGCACCCACCGGCCCAGGTCCTCGCCCTGGACGACCACCTCGCCGGGGGCGAGCGGCAGCCGACCGCCCGCGTCGAGGTGGACGCGGGTCAGGTGGAAGGCGCGCTGCCAGGAGACCTCCCAGGCCGGACACCAGGACGCGTCGATGGCCTCCAGGGCCTCCCGGCGCTCCTGCGGCAGGGCGCCGGGGCCCAGGCGGCGGGCGGCGGCCCGCTGGTTCTTGACCCACACCCCGACCGGCGCGCCGCGCCAGGTGGCTTCCGCGGGCGGCAGCAGGTGGCCGTGTTCCGCCGCCCAGCCGCGGGCCGCCGCGAGCCCCTCCTCGTACGCCACGTCGAAGTGGCTCCACACCATGCCGAGTTCGTCGAGCTGCGCGACCCGCTCCCGTCCGAGGGCGCCCCGGCGGCGGGTGCGCCGCGCGTCGGCGATCCACTGGCCGAGCGGGAACCGGCCCAGCCCGGGAGGCCAGGCCTCGCCGGCGGGTTCCGTACCGGCCCGGGCCCCCGCTCCCGGCTCGGCCGGGACCCTGAACGCGAACGGCACCCGCAGGTCCCCGGCCCGAGCCGTGTAGATCCGGGCCGCCTCCACCCCGCGCCGCCACTGCTCGCGCTCGGGATGCAGCACCCGCAGCCGGATGAACGCCGCCAGCAGCGCCGGATCCCTCGGGGTGGAGAAGCTCAGCAGGGCCTGCGCCCCGGTCCGCGTCCCGGCTCCGGCCACGGCCTCGCTCCCGGACTCCGCCCGCGGCCGGCTCGGCGCCTGCGGCTGGGCCAGCGATTCGACCAGCCGGGTGTCGTGCGCCCGCAGCGCCTCCAGCAGCCGCGCGAGGTCCCCGTACGCGCGCGAGGTCAGCATCGACTCGGCCGTCTCGCCCGGCCCCAGCAGTACGGGCACCACCAGCGAGGCGACCTTGCCCTCGCCGGGACGGATGCGCAGCGCCCGCCCGACGGCCTGGACCAGGTCCGGCATGGAGCCCCGTACATCGGCCCAGAAGACGGAGTCGCACTCCTTGGTGTCCACGCCCTCGCCCAGTACCCGGACGCTGCCGAGGAAGGCCTTGTCGGCGCCCCCGTCCGCGGCGAACTCCGCCAGCACCCGCCGCCGGTGCGCCGCCGTGTGCTGCCCGCACAGCCAGTCCGCCCAGACCGTACGCGGGTACACCGGCTCAGATTCTCCACCCGCGGCCCGCAGCCGCCGTGCCACCGCCGGCAGCCCGGCCGCGAACGCCTCGGCCTCCCGGGTCAGGTGGTGGAAGACGAGGGTCCGCCGGAACCCCTGGTCGGCGGCAGCCTTCACCAGTGCCGCCTGCAGGGCCGCCAGCCGCGACCCGCGCACGGCGTCGGAGCGCGCACCCGTGCCCAGCAGCACGGCCGCCTGGAACCCCGGATCGCTGACGTCCACGCACACCACCCGGTACGGGGCGCAAATGCCGCGGTCGACGGCCTCCGCCAGGGTCAGCGTGTGGCAGCGGGCGCCGAAGGGGCCGTCCGGGTCGTCCTCCATGGACGCGACGAGTTCGCCCCGCCCGGGGCCGCTCTCCTCTTCCCCCTCCGCGCCGTCCTGCCAGACCCGGGGCGTGGCCGTCATGTACAGCCGCCGGAGGGAGGGGATCCGGGTGTTGTCGTGCACCACGGCCCACGGCTTCCCGATCCGCCCGGAGGTGCGGTGCGCCTCGTCGACCACGATCAGGTCCCAGCCCGGCAGCCCGGCGAGGTGGGCCTGCTCGATCGTGCCCAGGCCCAGCGAGGCGTACGTGGCGTACACCGTCACCCGGTCCGCCGGCGGGCCCGCCCAGTGGGCGAGCTCGGCCGGATCGGTCGTGGCCGGCATGCCCGCGTCGGCGGGGCGCAGGCTGCACACCGCGAGGGCGCGCCCGGTCCGGCCGCCCTCGCGCCAGGCCGCCGCCGTCTGCACGAGCAGGTCCAGCGAGGGTACGAGGACCAGCACGCGGGCGGCCCGCAGCTCCTCGGCGGAGCGCACGGCGACCAGGGACTTGCCGGAGCCGGTGGCCATGATCACCTGGGTCCGCAGCCCGGCGGCGGCCACCCGGCCGCCGGCGGGCAGTTCGAGCGCCCGGAGCACGGCGTCGACGGCCTCGCGCTGGTGGGGACGGAGCTCTTTCCTCGCCATGTGCCCTGCTCCGTCCGTCCGCTGCCATCCGCCCTGATCAGCCTTTTCGGCTCCAGACTCCATCCTGCACGAGTTTTGAAGCACGCGGGGCCCACGGCGCGGGCGGAGCGTCCGGATCACATCTTGGCGCCGAAGTTCTGCGTCCACCACGGGCCGCCCGGGCCCGTGTGGATGCCGACGCCGATGTCCTTGAAGGAGCAGTTGAGGATGTTGGCGCGGTGGCCCGGGCTCTTCATCCACGAGTCCATAACCGAAGCCGCGGTCTGCTGGCCCCGCGCGATGTTCTCCCCGTACGTCGACCAGCGGTACCCGGCGGCCGTCGTCCGCTTGCCCGGGTCGGCTCCGTCGGGATTGGTGTGATCGAAGAAGTCCCGGGCCGCCATGTCGTCGGAGTGGCCCTGGGCGGCGGACTGCAGCTTCGGGTCCTCCTTCAGCGGGCCGCAGCCGGCGGCCGCGCGCTCGGAGTTGACCAGTGCGATGACCTGTCCGGCCACGCCCGCCGGGGCGGGTCCCGGAGCGGGCGCCGACGGGCGCGGAGCCGGCGCCTTGGACTTGGTCGGCGTGGGGCTCGGCGTCGGGCTCTCGGCGGACGGGCTCGGCGAGGCGGAGGCCGAGGGGGACGGGGAGGCCGAAGCGGAGGGCGAGGCCGGGTCCGAGGGGGACGCGGAGGCGTCGGGGGCGGACAGTGCGGACAGCGGGGCGGCGGGTGCGGCACCGGTGTCCTTGTCGTCGGAGCCGGGGAACCCGCCGAGGTAGGCGAGCCCGCCGCCCGCGACGCACGCGGCGAGCACGGCGCCGCCGACCGCGCGCCGGCGGCTCTGCCGGCGCTTGCGCAGGACGCTGCGGCCGCCGCCGGGGGTGGCGTCCGGTATGCCGCCCTGGCCGGAGACCGTGGGGGTGAGCTGCGTCGCGGCGTCGGAGGCGTCCGTGCCGTCGAAGCCGGTGCTGTCGAACCCGGTGCTGTCGAAGCCCGTGCCGGCGTCGGGGGAGTACGCCTGGCCGCCTGCCCCTGCGCCCGCGCCGCCGTCGTACGCGTACGCCGCGTCGGCCGGGGCGAAGTCCGCGCCCGCCGGGACGTAGCCGGCGGCCGCGGCCGACCGTATGCCCGCCAGCAGCGCCACCGAGACCGGGACCAGGGCCAGGCCCGCCAGCAGCCCCTCCGCCGGGAGCAGTCCGCTCCACAGCCCCGCGCACCGTACGCACTCACGCGCGTGCCGGGCTATTCGCTTGCGCCACAGCGTCGACGGCATCCCGTCCCAGGTGCCCGTCATCCCGCGCAGACCCTCGCACGGCGGCTGCGCGCCCAGCGCCCGCTCGACCACCCGGGCCGACTCCAGCTGCGCCTTCATCCGCTGCACCCGTACCGCCGTGTGCTGCGGGGACAGTTCGAGGGCGGCGGCCACCTCGGCGCGGGTCAGCTCGCCGGCGCACTCCAGCCACCACAGCGACAGCAGCGCCCGGTCATCGGTCTCCAGCCAGCGGGTGGCGCGGGCGGTCTCCCGCTGCTGGCCTTCGAGCTGGAGCCGCAGGACGGTCAGGTCCACGAAGTCGGCGCCCGGATCGGCCAGTTCCCAGGCGGCTTCGAGCCCGCTCTCGCCGGGAGCGCTGTGCCGCGCCTGCCAGTGCGCCCGCACCCGGTTCATCGCGATGGCGACCAGCCAGGACCGGAAGCTCTCGTCCGACCGCAGGGTGCCCAGCCCGTCGAGTGCCCGCAGCATGGTGTCCTGCACCACGTCGTCCACGTCGACGGAGCCGTTCAGCGCGCGCCCGACGATGTTGTAGACGAGGGGCAGGTAGGTGCCGACCAGCTCGTCCTGCGCGCGGAGATCGCCCGCGCGGGCGGCTGCCACCAGCGCTGCCGTGTGCTGTGTAGTCATGTGAGGTTCCCTGTCCGTACCGGCGGTCGATGATGCCCGATACCTGGGAGACCGTCGAGCGCGGCCCGGATAACGGTTATCCGGAAGAAGAACCCGAAGATTTTTTCCGGAGGCTGCCGAGGGCAGGCCGGGCCACTGTTTCACAGCAGCGGAGCGAGCGCCTCCGTGGCCTTGAGCAGGGCCGGCGCGTACGCCTCGATCTCCTCGCGGGAGACGAGGAAGGTCACCGTGGTGACGCTGACCCCGCCGATCGGGCGGCCCTCCGGGCCCAGGACCGCGGCGCCGATGCACCGGATCGTCGGCTCGTTCTCCTCGTCGTCCACGGCGAAGCCCCGGGACCGGACCGCCTCCAGCTCCGCCAGCAGGGCCTCCGTGCCGGTCAGCGTCCTCGGCGTGCGGCGCGGCAGTCCGGCGCTCGCAATCAGTGCCCGCACCTCCGCCTCGGGCAGGTGCGCCAGGATGCTCTTGCCGATCGCGGTGCTGTGGAGCGGCATGCGCATCCCGACGCGGGAGGCCGTCCGGAACGGCTGGTCGCTCTCCAGCTTCCGGATGTAGGTGAGCGTCTCCCCGCTGTGCAGGGCCAGGTGGACCGTCTGGCCGACCGCCGCGCGGAGCTCGCGGAGGATCCGCCCGATGCTGTGCGGCTCGCCGCCGCCGACCAGGGCGGACAGCGCGCGCAGCCGGGGCCCGGCCCCGTAGCGCGATCCGCTTTCCGGGCGGACGAATCCCTGCTCGGTCAGCGAGGCGAGGATCCGGAACGCGCTCGATTTCGGCACGGCCGCGGCCGCCACCACATCGGTGAGCCGGTGCGGTCCGCCCGGCGCGGCCACCGCCTCCAGGATCCGCATCGACTTCTCCAGCGCCGTGCCGGCGGCCGAGGTGCGGCCGCCGCGCGCGGGGTTTGCGGCCGAGTCCTTCGTGGGCACGTTGTCGGGCATGCGCTCTCCCAGGGCAGGGCGGGTGGAGGTAGGGTCTGCGGAAAGTGGTTCCGTTACACGGTACTGCGTTCCATTACGTGGAACAAGCGGTGTGTGGCGCAGCGGAACAGATGGAGAGGGAGGGGTCCTTTGTCCTGCCACCCGTACGACGCGATGTCGGCCCAGCGGCTGCTGCCGGTCCTGCGCGACGCCGGCGCCGACGAAGCGGTCCGCCGGACCACCGGCCTGCTGGCCGCCGGCTGCCGCGTGGTCGAGCTGACCACCTCCACCCCCGGCTGGGCCGAGGCCGTCGCCCGGACCGCCCCGCTCGCCGACGCGTCCGGCCGGGCCACCCTGATCGGCGTCGGCACCGTCACCACCGCCGACCAGGCCGGGGCCGCCCTCGACGCGGGCGCGGCCTTCCTGCTCTCCCCGTACCCGGCCCGCGAGGTCCGGGCGCTCGCCGACCGGCGCGGGGCCGTCTTCGTGGAGGGCGGGTTCACCCCGGGCGAGATAGCCTCCGCCGTCCGGTCCGCGGGCGCCGCGAAGGTGTTCCCGGCGCACGTCGGCGGTCCGCAGTTCATCCGCTCCCTCAAAGCGGTCCTGCCCGAGGGGCTGTTCATACCGACCGGCGGCATCCGGCCCGCCGAGATCCGGGAGTGGCTCGCCGCGGGGGCGGCCGCCGTCGGCATCGGCAGCGGCCTGCCCGACGATCCGGGCGAACTGGCCGCCGTGTTCGCCGCGCTGGCCCGGCCCTGCTGCACCGGCTGCGCCGCGGTGGGGCGCTGAGGATGGCCCGCGAGCTCCGTGGCGTCCACGCGACCGGCCACGACCCCCGCTACGACGTCCTCGTCCTCGGAGAGGTCCTCGTCGAGATCCACGCCGACACCGCCCTCGGGGAAGCCGCCGACGGCACCCCGGCCCGCATCTCCTACTCCGGCGACGCCCTCAACGCGGCGGCCGCGGCCGCCGCCGCAGGGGCCCGCACCGCCCTGCTCGCCGTGGTCGGCGACGACGAGCTCAGCATCCCGCTGCTGCGCCGCGCGGCCGCGCTCGGCGTGGACGTCGCCCACGTACGCCGTGCCCCCCGCCCCAACGGCGCCTATCTGCTCGCCGCCGACACCGAGGGGGACCGGGCCTTCGTCTACTGGCGCACCCACAGCGCCGGTTCCACCCTCTCCACCCGGCACGTCGAGTCCTGGCAGGACCTGCTGACCGGCACGAAGGCCCTCATCACCAGCGGGATCACCGGCGCGCTGTCCCGAAGCAGCCGAGAGGCGGTGGTGGCCGCCGCCGAAACCGTGCACGGGGCCGGCGGGCACGTCTCGTACGATCCCAACTTCCGGCCCCGCCTGACCGGTCGGGCCGGGGCCCGCGAGCTGCTGGCCCGGATCGCGCCGCTGACCGGCCTGCTCAAGACCTCCTGCCCCGCCGACTCCGAGGCCCTGGTCGGCACGGCCGATCCGCGCGCCGCCGCCGCCCGCTACCGGGCCCTGGGCGCGCGTACGGTCGTCGTCACCGCGGGCGCCGACCGGCTGCTGCTCGACGACGGCGCGCGGGCGGAGTACCACCCCGTACCGGTCAACCCCCGTCCGGTGGACGCGACCGGCGCCGGGGACTGCTTCACCGGCACCGCCACCGCCCGGCTCGCCCTCGGCGACGGCCTGGCCGACGCCGTCGCGTACGGCATGGCGGCGGCCTCCCTCTCGGTCTCCGGCCGCGGAGGCACGGGCCGTGTCCCCGCGTTCCCCGAAACGGCGGCCCTGGCCGCCGCCCACCGCGGAGGCGGCGCCGGACGGGCGCTAGACGGCTGAGAGCAGCGCGATCTCCTCCGGGGTCAGCCGCAGCGCCCCGGTGGCG
>NZ_JBHYXN010000014.1:0-34172 GCF_042752335.1 Streptomyces sp. NPDC059355
CCCCCGAGCCCCGCCGTTTCGCGTCCACGCATCGGAAATAGGTACCCGGTCCGCACCGGCCGCCCCGTGTCGGCGGTCCGGACCGGGTCCCCGTCCGTCTCCCCAGTCTGACGTCGGCGCAGGTGGGGGCCATCCGCGCAGCTACTCATTTCCGCGGCTAGGTACGCGTACTCACGCACAGCGGGTGGCGCCCCCAGTTCTACGCCGTCCCGGCACCCCGCGGCACCGCCGATCGGGGGTCACCCGGGCCCCGGGTGACCTTCTCAGCGGTTCCCGCTGACCCGGCCCCGCAGCAGCAGCGACAGCGCCGAGTGCACGTCGTCGAGCGAGCGCTCGCTCTGGAACGACTGCCAGTCCAGCGCAGCCACCAGCACCATGCCCACCATCGCGGCGGCGGTCAGCGGCACGTCGATCTCCGCGCTCAGCTCCCCCCGCTCCACGCCCTCCCGCAGCACCGTCTCCACGACGGCCACCGCCTCCTGCCGGACCACCATCAGCGTGGACTGCCACGCCCGGTTGGTCCGCCACAGCTCGGCGACGTACAGCTGGGTGAAGGCCGGGTACCGGTCGATGAACACGAGCCCGGCCCGGATCATCGCGTCGAGCGCCTCGACCCGGCTGCCGCCACGCCGCTCCGTCTCCTCGGCCGCGTCGCGCAGCGAGGCCGTCAGCAGCCCGACCCCGTGCCGCAGCAGCTCCTCGAAGAGTTCGTTCTTGCTCGCGAAGTTGTAGTAGACGGTGCCCTTCGCGACCCCCGCCCGCTCGGCGATCTCGTCGACCGTGGTCGCGGAGAAGCCCTGCTCGGCGATGAGGGTGACGGCCGCCTCGTAGAGCTTCTGGCGGGTCGCCTGCCGGCGGCCGCCGCCGGTACCGGTGCTGCTGCGTTCCATGGCGCTGATTCTCACAGGTCAACCGATCTCTACGGGCCCGGTCTCTACAGGCTCAGTTCCGGGTGCAGGCGGTCCATCGTCCACACCTGCTTGCCGCGGGCGGCGAGCGCGGTGAGGGCGAGGGCGCCCGCGGTGAAGGCCACCAGGACCCCACAGCCCTGCCAGACCGGCGCGAGGTCCCCGCCGGTGATGAGGCGGCGCAGGCTCTCGACGACGTACGACATCGGCAGGTACGGGTGGATGGCGTTGAAGAAGTCCGGGCTGGTCTGGACGGGGTAGGTACCGCCCGCCGAGGTCAGCTGGAGCATCAGGACGGCGAGGACCAGGATGCGGCCGGCCGCCCCGAACTTGGCGTTGAGCCACTGGACGATCGCCGCGAAGCAGCCCGTGACCAGGAAGAGGAAGCCGACGGTGAGGGCCGGGCGGGCCATCTCCAGGCCGAGGCCCCAGTGGAGTACGGACATCAGCGCGCCCACCTGCGCGGCCCCGAGCCCCGCCACCGGCAGCCAGCCCGCCAGCGCGATCCGCCAGGGCGAGGCGCCCGCGGCCAGCGCCCGCTTGTTCATCGGCGCGATCAGCATGTAGGCGACCATCGCGCCGACCCAGAGCGAGAGCGGGATGAAGTACGGGGCGAAGCCGGTGCCGTAGTTGGGCGCCTTGTGCAGGGACTGGTTGGCGAGCTTGACCGGGTCGGCCATGACCTCGGTACGGGCGTCGCGCTGCTGCTGGTCGTAGTCGGGGATCTTGTCGACGCCCTGGTGCAGGCCGTCGGCCAAGGCGCCGTTGCCGTCGACGAGCTTGTAGATGCCGCCGTCGAGGCTGTGCGCGCCATCGCCGATCTTGCCGACTCCCGCGCCGATGGCCTCGGAGCCGTCGGTGGCCTTGCCCAGGCCGGTGTGGAGCTGGGCCATGCCGGTGGCGACCTTGTGGGCGCCGGTGTTGAGGGCGTTCGCGTCGGCGACGGCCTGGTCGAGCTTGCCGGCGAGTCCGGGGGCGCCCGCGGCGAGCTTGCGGGCCTGCTTCTCCAGGTCGGTGAGCTGCCGCCGCAGGTCGGCGAGATCGCCGCCCGAGTCCTTGACCAGGGTGTCGACATCGCCGGCGAGCTGGGCGGCCTCGGCGGTGGTGTCCTTCAGCTTCTTCAGGTCGGCGCAGGTCACCGGCAAGGGCTTGGCCGCCGCGCCCGTGCAGGTGCGGTTGTACGTGTCGGCCGCCAGGGCCGCGGCCTGCTTGCTGACCCTGGCCGCGGCGGGGGCCTTCTTGCCGAAGGTCTCGAGGTGGTTGTTGACGACGTGGGCGGTGTCCGCGACGAGCAGCGCGGCGTCGGCGAGCTGCTTGGGGTTGTCCAGGTAGGGGCGGACCTGGGAGGCGGTGCCGCCGATCTTGTCCGCGACCTGCTGAGTGCCGGCGGCGACGTCCTTCGTGCCGGTCTCCAGCTTGCCCGCGGCCGTGTTGAGCTTCGTCAGGCCGCCGGTCAGCTCGCCGTTCTTCTCCTCGACCGTGTCGAGGCCCTCGGCGATCTCCTTGGCGCCCTGCTGGGCCTTGCTCGCGCCGTCCTTGAGCTTGTCGGCTCCATCGGCGGCTTCGGCGGTCTTGTCGTGCAGGTCGGAGAAGGAGATGAAGATCTTGTCGAGGAAGCCGCGGGAGGCGTTGGTGGACGCCGCCGAGCGGACCTCCGCGAAGACGGTGCGGGAGATCGAGCCGACGATGTAGTTGTTCGCGTCGTTGGTGCGCACCTGCAGGGCGCTCGTCGCGGGGTCCGCGCCGGAACTCGAGGCGATCTTCGCGCTGAAGTCGGCCGGCATGGTCAGGGACAGGTAGTAGGTCCCGTTCTCCAGGCCCTTGGCCGCCTCTTCGGGGCTCACGTCGTGCCACTCGAAGGTCTTGCTGGCGTGCAGCTTCTTGGTGATCTGGGCTCCGGCGTCGATGCTCTTGCCCTCGACGCTGGCTCCCTGGTCGGCGTTGACGAGCGCGACCGGGACCTTGTCGAGGCGGCTGTACGGGTCCCAGAACGACCAGAGGTACAGGGCTCCGTAGAGCAGCGGCAGCAGGAGCAGCGCGACGAGGGCGGCCCGCGGCAGCTTCCCCCGCCCGAACCGCTTCAGCTCAAGCGCGGCGAGCTTCGGCGAGCGCATCGTCGGCCCCCTTCGTGTCTTCGGTGTCCACGGCTTCGTCGGTGTCCACGGCTTCTTCGGTGGCTTCGGGCTTCGTGTCCGTGCCGGCCGCCGGCCCGGCCTCGGCCGCCGACCCGGCCTCGGCGGCGCCCGTGCGCAGGACCGTCACGTCGTCCGGTGCCTCGCTGCACACCGCGAGGACGGTGGTCCCGGCGGCGGCGATCGAGCGGAGCAGGGTCCACGCCTCGGCGCGTTCGGCGTCCGAGAGCTTGAGGTCCAGGTCGTCGAGGGCCAGCAGCCGCGGTTCGCCCAGCAGGGCGATGGCCACGGAGAGCCGGACCGCCTCCAGGCGCTCAAGGTCGCGTACGGAGGTGCGCGGGCCCTTGGGCAGGGTGGCGAGGTCCAGCCCGGCGGCGGCCAGGGCGGCGTCGATCCGCGCCCGGGCGCCGGCGCGGCGTTCGCCGCGCGGGCGCAGCAGGGCGCGGACGGGGCCCTCGTAGCGGCGCTGGAGCAGTGCGCCCTCGCGCAGCTGCTCGGCGACGGTGAGGGACTGGTCGAGCTCGTTGACCCCGGTGACCGGGCCGAGGGCGGCGACCCGGCGGACCGCGGTCATGTGCCGCGGCAGCCGGTGGTCGGCAATCTCGGCGTGGCCCTCGGTGGCCTTCATGCGTCCGGTGAGGGCGAGCAGGAGACAGGTCCGGCCGCTGCCGGAGGGGCCTTCGACGGCGATGAGCGAGCCGGGTTCCGCGTCGAGGCGTACTCCCCGGAACACCCAGCCGCGCGGGCCCTTGAGTCCGAAGTCCTCGGCCTTGACGGCCGCTCCGTGCGGACTGTCCACGCCGTCCCCCCATCTTTTGAACTGACCGGTCAGTTCAAAAACTAGCACCTTCGGCGGCACCGGATGCGCAGCGGGGGGCAGTTGACCGGAGATGGGGGACAAAGTCGCAGGTCAGCCTGATTGTCAGTGGCGACCGTCACGATGGGGTAGGCACAAACGCAGACACAGCAGTACGCAACGACAGGAGGTTCGTCATGGCCACACCGTCCCCGTCCCCTGTCCACCCCGTCCCGCGCAGGTCGGCAGCACCCCCGGCCGCGCTCGATCTGCTCGCCAAGGCCCACGCCGGCCTGGCCGAGGCCGCCCGGCTGGACCGGCCGGGCGAGCGGTACGCCACTGCCCACCTCGCCGCACTGCGCACCGCCGCGGCCGTGCTCGCCGCACGCGGGAAGCCGGAGCCGGTCGGCGCGCGGCGCAGGCCCCGGATCCGCAGCGCGTGGGAGGTACTGCCGGAGATAGCCCCGGAGCTGACGGAGTGGAGCGCGCTGTTCGCCTCCGGAGCCGACCGCCGGGCGCGGGCCGAGGCGGGGATACCGGACGCGGCGACGGTCCGGGACGCGGACGACCTGGTGCGTGCCGTGGAGATGTTCCTGCGGCTGGTGGAGCGGATGCTCGCCCTCCAGCCGGTGTCGCCGACGCTGCCGCAGCCCCGCGCCTAGGGAGTGTCGGCAAGGTGGCGCCGTCCGCCCGCAGGGGCGGGCGGGACTTTGCGGACACCACCGAAGCACCCGGAGCATCCGGACGCGGGCTGAGCAGGCACGGGGTGACCGGCACGGCATCTCCCAGGCAATAGGGTGGGGCACGCATCTCTCACCCTTGTCGCGCCGAGGAGTCATCAGCCGTGTCGGACACTTCCCGCCCCCGCGCCTCCCTTCGCACCGCCGTGGTGTGGGAGGTCCTCAAGGAGGCCCTCGACCGCCGGGTGAAGGCGACCGGGCGGGATGTGCTGGACGTGCTGGACACCGGTGGCGGCACCGGCAAGTTCGCCGTGCCGGTGGCCCGGCTGGGCCACCGTGTGACCGTGGTCGACCCCAGCCCCAACGCGCTGTTCGGGCTGGAGCGCCGGGTCGCCGAGGAGGGCGTGGCCGACCTGGTCCGCGGGGTGCAGGGCGATGCCCAGGGCCTGCTGGACGTCGTCGAGCGCGAGGCGTACGACGTGGTGCTCTGCCACGGCGTGCTGGAGTACGTGGACGAACCGGCCGAGGGCGTGGCCAACGCGGTCGCCGCCCTGCGCCCCGGCGGCACGCTCAGCCTGCTGGCCGCGGGCCTCGGCGGGGCCGTGCTGGCCCGCGCCCTCGCCGGCCACTTCACCGAGGCCCGTACGGCGCTCACCGACCCGGCCGGCCGCTGGGGCGCGGGCGACCCGGTCCCGCGCCGCTTCACCGCCGAGCAGCTCGCCGAACTGGTCGGCGGTGCCGGCCTGGAGGTCGGCTCGTTGCACGGGGTCCGCATCTTCGCCGACCTCGTCCCCGGTGTCCTGGTCGACACCGAGCCGGGCGCGGTCGAGGCACTGCTGCGCCTGGAGGAGGCGGCCGCCGAGCTGCCGGCCTTCCACGCGGTCGCCACGCAATTGCACGTCCTGGGCGGCAAGCGCGCCTGATCTGCGGGGTTCCGCTCAGGGAGTACGCCGGACACCCTCCGTTCAGACGCCCGGCCCCGTATGATCGTGCGCAGTGACCGGCATGGTGGACGGACCAGTGGGGAATAAGCGCCCCATGACCGCCCACCCGGCGGTACGGTTTCGCGCAAGGTTTGCTCGGGCGGCGCCTTTTCGGGCGGTGCCTTCTTCGGGCGGTGTTTTGGAACCTTGCGCAGAGGGCGGGTATCACGGGGGCGATTCCCCGCCTATCCTGAAGGGGACCCCTGGTCGCTACCCCCCGCGACCGACGGATGAGGAGGACTCCCGTGCCGCTCTCGGAGCACGAGCAGCGAATGCTCGAGCAGATGGAGCGAGCGCTGTACGCCGAAGATCCCAAGTTCGCGACAGCGCTTGAGGGAAGCGGACTGCGTACGTACACCCGGCGACGGGTCTACCAGGCAGTCGCAGGCATTGTGGTGGGTATCGCGCTCCTCATGACCGGTGTGATCATTCCGAACGTACTCTGGGTCAGCGTGGTGGGATTCCTCGTCATGCTCGGCTGTACGGTCCTCGTGGTCACCGGTTGGCGCAAGGCACCCAAGCCTGGCGAGCAGCCCGTCTCCGGCAGTGCAGGCGGTTCGGCCCACGGCCGCAACCGGCAGCGTCGGTCGATGATGACCCGCATCGAGGAGCGGTGGCAGCGCCGCCGCGACGAACAGGGGCAGTAGGCCCCCGCAGACATGGGTGAGGGGACGGCCGCCGCAGGGCGGCCGTCCCCTCACGGCTCTGCCGCGCCGGTCCGCCCTTCTCCCCGATCGCCCCTGACGCGGCGCGGCCTTGCGGCATGATGTCCCGGTGAGTGTGCTCCCCCTGGTCTTCACCAGCGGCTGGGCCAGCGGGATCAACGCGTACGCCGTGGTCCTCCTGCTCGGCGTCTTCGGCGCGACCGGACTGACCGACGAGGTCCCCGCGTCCCTCCAGCGCACCGACGTGCTGATCGTCGCCGGCGTGCTGTTCCTCTGCGAGGCCGTCGCCGACAAGATCCCGTACGTGGACTCCGTCTGGGACGCGGTGCACACCGTGATCCGCCCGCTGGCCGGGGCCGTGGTCGGCGCCCTGCTGGCCGGCCAGAGCGGCTCGCTCTCCGACATCGCCGCCGGCGCGATCGGCGGTTCCACCGCGCTGGCCAGCCATTTCGTCAAGGCCGGCACCCGGATGGCCGTCAACACCTCGCCGGAGCCGTTCAGCAACATCGCCCTGAGCACCGCCGAGGACCTCGGCGTGGCGGGCATCGTCACCTTCGCGATGTTCAACCCCCAGGCCGCCGCGGTCATCGCGGCCCTCCTGCTGGCGGCCGGTCTGGCCATACTCGTCTTCCTGTGGAGCCGGATCCGCCGCTTCCTGCGCCGCCGGGCCCAGCGCCGCGAGGAGAAGCGGCTCGCGGCCGAGGAGCGCGAGGCCACCGCGCGGGCCGCGGTACCACCCCGCTGACCTCGGCCGACCTCCCGTCGACCTCGGCCGACCTCCCGCCCGCCTCCCCTCGAACCCGCTCGATAGGGTCATCCGCATGGCACGAATTGCGGTGATCGGCGCCGGCATGGGCGCGATGGCTACGGCGGCCCGGCTGGCCGTGGCGGGGCACCAGGTGACGGTGTACGAGCGCGGGTCCATGTACGGCGGCTCGGTCGGCCGGTACGAACGGGACGGCTTCGCCTTCGACACCGGTCCGGGCCTGCTGCACCTGCCCGCCGTCTACCGCGACCTGTTCGTCAAGACCGGCAAGCGGCCCCTGGAGGACTGCGTCGATCTGGTGCAGGTCGACCCCGCCGTCCGCCACGTCCTCGCCGACGGCACCGCCGTCACCCTCCCCGGCGGCTCGCGCGGCGGCGCCGCCGCCGTCCTCGACCAGGCCTTCGGCGCCGGCGCGGGAGAGCGCTGGAACGCGGTCCTGGGCCGCGCCCGGGACGCCTGGAACGCGACCCGGCGCCCCCTGCTGGAGGAGCCGCTTCGCCCCGACTGGCAGGTGCTGTGCGGGGATCCGTACCCCGCGCTGCGCAAGAGCGGCCTGCTGCGCCGCCGTCCGCCGACCCTCGCCGAGGTGGCCGACCGCGAGCTGGGCGGGGAGCTCGGCGAACTGCTCGCCGCCCGGGTGCGCGCGTACGGGGTCGACCCCGCCACCGCGCCCGCCTCGGCGGCCGTCCTCCCGTACATGGAGCAGACCTTCGGCAGCTGGTACGCGCGCGGCGGGATGCGGGCGCTGGCCACGGCCGTGCACGAGCGCTGCCTCGAACGGAAGGTGACCTTCGTCTTCGACACGCCGGTACGGGAGGTCCTGGCGCGGGACGGCCGGGCCGCCGGGCTGCTGCTGGCCGACGGCTCCGAGGCCGCCGCCGACCACGTGGTCTGCGGGGTCGACCCGCGGCAGCTCCGGGTCCCGCTGCCGGACGGCGGCGTTCCCGCCCGCGGGCCGGGGATGCCCGGGCGGATCACCCTGCTGCTCGCGCTGCGCGGCGCGCGCCCCGCGGACGCGGTACACCGCACCCTGGTCCACTCCCCCGCCGCCCAGCTGACGGTGCTGCGCCCCGACGACCCCGCCGTGCGGCCCGACGCGGACCACGAGGCGGTCACCGTAAGCGCCCTGTGCGGCCCTGGGGGTGCCTCTGCGCCCCGCGCACAGGAGCTGCTGGACCTGGCGGCCCGGGCCGTGCCCGGGCTGCGGGAGCGGCTGCTGTGGACGCACGAGCGCACGCCGGCGGACATCGAGGCGGACACCGGCGCACGGGGCGGTGCGGTGCCTGCGCCCGCACTGGCCGGAGCGGGCGGCGCCCTGCTCTACCCCGCCAACACCACCGCCCTGCCCGGGCTGTTCCTCGCGGGCGGCTGGGCGCACCCCGGCGGCGGGCTCGCGCACGCGGGGATGACCGGGGCCCTGGTGGCCGGGCTGATCGTGGAGGGCGCGGGCTTCCGCGGCTCCCGGTGACGGCGGAGCCCCCGGGGAACGTCCCCCGGGGGCTCACGCGCGCCTCTCTGCCCCGCGTACGTCAGTAGCGGTACTGCTCGTACTCGCCGGTGCCCTGGTACGGGTACTGCTGCGGGTAGGGGTTCTGCTCGTCCCCGGGGTAGCCCGCGGCGGCCCCGTCGGTGGACCGCTGCTGCGGCACCCACACCCCGCCGGGCGGGGTGTCCATCGCGTACTGCTGCTGCCCGCCCCCGCTCGCGTACTGGTCGGCGCCGGAGTAGTCGGCGTACGGGGTGTAGTCGTACGGCTGTTGCGGGATCACGGCCCCGCCGGTGCCGATGTACGGGTCCGAGTAGGCGGCGTAGACCTGCTGTTCGCCGCTCGCCGGATAGCCGCCGGAGTAGTCGTAGCCGCCCTGGCCCTGCGGGGCGTAGCCCTGCCCGTCGTAGCCCTGACCGTCGTAGTGGGCCGCGTACTGGTGGGCGTCCTGCTCGGCCGTGGAGAACTGCGAGGCGAAGGCGGCCGTCCCGCCCGCGTCGGCGGTGGGGGCGAAGCTCTGTATCCCGTACGAGCCCGTGTCCTCGGGCAGCGGCTCCGGGCTGTAGTAGGCCTCGGTCGCGGCATGGAACTGCGGCTCCGGCCGCGCCTGGTCGGGCTCGTCGGCCCGGTCCGCGCCCTCGGGGCCCGGCTCGGTCCCGCCGGGACCGTACTCCAGCCCGGTCACCTTCAGCGCGGGCTCGGGGCGCGCACCGCCCGCCTTGCGGCGCCGGGTCTGCTTCCGTACGGGCTCGCCGCCGCGGCGCAGCGCCCAGCCGGCCTCGAAGCCCTTGCGGAAGGAGAGCGTCACCAGGGTCTGGCCCAGGGCGAACGCGGCCGCGCCGAGGCCGATGACCGGCACTGACGGAAGGACGACCCCGGCGACCACACCGAGGAACCCGGCGAACGCGAGCAACCGCCAGCGCAGCCGGGCCTTGTACTGCATCAGGACCTCGGCAAGCAGCCACAGCGCGACGAAACCGAACGCGATGTAGAGGACCGTCATTCCCATGCGTGGCACCTCTCGGTACGGCCGCCCCGCCAGGAAAACGGAGACCGGCCGATCAGGCCCGCTGGTGCAGGCCCAGGTTCTCGTAGATCTCGAGAGTCGCCGTGGAATTGTTCAGCGTGATGAAGTGCAGCCCCGGGACACCCTCGGACAGCAGCCGCGCGCAGAACTCCGTGGCGAACTCGATCCCAATGGAGCGTACAGCGGCTGCATCGTCCTTGACGGCGAGCATGCGCTCTTTCACGGCTGCGGGGAAGACTGCGTTGCTGAGTTGTGGCAGCCGGTCGAGCTGCTTGATGCCCACAACAGGCATGACCTCGGGGATGATCGGGGTGTCGCAGCCCGCCTTCTGCGTGCTGTCGCGCAGCCGCAGATAATTCTCCGGATCGAAGAACATCTGGGTGATCGCGTAGTCCGCTCCGGCACGGCACTTGTCCACGAAGTGACGGATGTCCGTGTCCCAGTCCTCCGAGCGCGGGTGCATGTCGGGGAAGGCCGCGACGCCCACGCAGAAGTCGCCGGACTCCTTGAGCAGCCGGACCAGGTCGGCGGCGTAGTGGACGCCCTCGGGGTGCGCGACCCAGGGACCCATGGGGTCGCCGGGCGGGTCGCCGCGCAGGGCCAGCATGTTGCGGATGCCCGCGTCGGCGAACTGGCCGATCACGTGGCGCAGCTCGGCGATGGAGTGGTCGACCGCGGTGAGGTGCGCGACGGGGGTCAGCGTGGTGTCCGCGGCGATCTCCTGGGTGGCCTTGACGGTGCCGCCGCGGGTGGAGCCGCCGGCCCCGTAGGTCACGGAGACGAAGCTCGGACCCACCGCCTCGATCCGGCGCAGCGCGTTCCAGAGGTTGCGCTCGCCCTTCTCCGTCTTCGGGGCCCAGAACTCGAAGGAGTACGACGGGCTCCCGGACGCCAGCAGGTCGCGGACCGTGCGTGCACGGTCCGTACGGGTGGAAGCGGTACCAAGGGCCATACCGGCAGGTTAGACGCGCCCACGCGGACGCCGAAGCCGTGTCCGCCTTTTGGACACGTTTTTGGACACCTGCACGGGCGCCGGGGGAAGGGTTAGGCGGAAACGCGCTCGCGGACCCGCTTGGCCAGGTCGGCGGCGGCCGCGCCCGGGTCGGTGGCCTCGGTCAGCGCGCGGACGACGACGATGCGGGTGGCTCCGGCGTCGAGGACCTGGTCGAGGTTGCCGGCGTCGATGCCGCCGATGGCGAACCAGGGGCGGGCGGGGGCCAGCGAGGCCGTGTACCGGACCAGTCCGAGGCCGGGGGCGTACCGGCCGGGCTTGGTGGGGGTGGGCCAGCAGGGGCCGGTGCAGAAGTAGTCCACGCCCGGCTCCGCGACGGCCGCGTCCACCTCGGACTCGGCATGGCAGGACCGGCCGATGAGGACGGACTCGCCGAGGATCGCGCGGGCGGCGGGCACCGGGATGTCGCCCTGGCCCAGGTGCAGGACGTCGGAGTCGATGGCGTGCGCGACGTCGGCGCGGTCGTTCACCGCGAGGAGCCGGCCGTGCCGGCGGGCGGCGTCGGCGAACACCCGCAGGTGCTCGAGCTCCTCGCCGGCCTCCATGCCCTTGTCCCGGAGCTGGACGATGTCCACGCCCCCCGCCAGGACCGCGTCGAGGAACTCGGGGAGGTCCCCCTGCCGCTTGCGGGCGTCCGTGCACAGGTAGAGCCGGGCATCGGACAGCTGGGCGCTCGCGGACACGATCGCGGACATGGGTACCCCCCGGGGTGGATGCGGTGCACGGGCCGTCCGGGCCCGCGCACCGCGGATGGATCAGGCGGCCCGGATCACCCGGGCAGCCGGCTTGCTCCGGTCGCCCGGGTCTCTCCGGTCGCCCGGGTCTCTCGGGTCGCCCGGGTCTCTCGGGTCAGAGGGCGAGCGCCTGAGCGCGGCGCGTCACCTCCGTGCCGCGATTCTCGCTCAGCGCCTGCGCGGGGGTGCCGGGCAGGGTCGGGTCCGGGGTGAACATCCACTCCAGGATCTCCTCGTCGGAGAAGCCGTCGTCGCGGAGCACTGTCAGCAGGCCGGGCAGGCCCTTGACGACCTTGTCGCCGTCGATGAAGGGGGCGGGCACCTGGAGCGAACGGTTCTCGCCCCGGCGTACGGCGATCAGCTGACCTTCCTTGACCAGCTGGCGGACCCGGGTCACTTCGATGTCGAGCATCTCGGCGATGTCGGGGACGTACAGCCAGGCGGGGACAAGGGCGTCGATCTTTGCGTCAATCTCGGTCACGGGCACAAGCCTGCCACCTCGGACCGACACCCGGTACCCGGGCCGACCCGTCCGGGTCCCCGCGCCCCGCCCGCACCCCCTAGACCAGCGCCGATTTCAGCGGGACCGCGGAGTCGGCGACCTTGGCCGGGTCCACCGGGGTACCCGCCTCGATCAGCTTCCGCCCCTGCGCCAGGTCCCGCGGCCGGCCCACCGCCAGGACCGCGGCCAGCGCCCCGTCCCGGAGCCAGCACACCGACCAGCCCGCCTCGGCGGGGTCCCCGCGCCACACCAGCTCGTCGGCGCCCGCGTGGTGCCCCGCGTACTGCACGAAGCGCCCGAACTGCTCCGACCAGAAGTACGGCACCGGGTCGTACACCTGCAGCGCGCTCCCTGCCACGATGTTCGCCGCGACCACCCGCGGCCCCTGCAGGGCGTTGTCCCAGTGGTGCACCAGCAGTCGCGCCCCGTAGCGGGCCGACGGGAACGAGGCGCAGTCGCCGACCGCGTACACCCCGGGCAGGGTGGTCCTCAGGTACTCGTCCGCCGTGACCGCGCCCTCCGGCCCGAGCTCGACCCCCGAGTCCGCGAGCCACCGGGTCGCCGGCCGGGCCCCGATGCCCACCACCACCGCTCCCGCCGGCAGCTCCCGCCCGTCCGCGAGCAGGACCCGCCCGGACTCCACCGAGGAGACCTTGGCTCCGGTCAGCAGGGCGGCCCCGGCCTCCTCGTACCAGTGGGCCATGGGGGCCGCGACCTCCGCGGGCAGCGCCCCGGCCAGCACCCGGTCCGCCGCCTCGACCACGGTCACCGTGCAGCCCACCTCGCGCGCGGCCGTGGCGAACTCGGCGCCGATCCAGCCCGCTCCGACCACCACGGTCGCCGGCGTCCGGGCCAGCACCGGCCGCAGCCGGGCCGCGTCGTCCAGGGTGCGCAGCAGGTGCACGCCGGGGACGCCCTCGGCCCCGGGCAGGGTCAGCGGTTCGGCGCCGGTCGCCAGGACCAGGACCTCGTACGGAACCGGTCCCGCCTCGGTGTCCAGCTCGCGCTCGGCGGCCCGCAGCCCGGTGACCTCCACCCCGAGCCGGAGCACGACGCCGAGCCCCTCGAAGTCCACGTCGAACGCGGAGTCCTCGGCCTTGCCGAGCAGCACCGCCTTCGACAGCGGAGGCCGGTCGTACGGCTGGTGGGGCTCGGCGCCCAGCAGGGTGATCGGGCCGCGCCACCCCTGCTCCCGCAGCGCGACCGCGGTCTGCACTCCGGCCATTCCGGCGCCGACGATGACGACGCCGCTCTGAGTCTGTTCCGTCTGCTCGCTCACGGCGCCCAGCCTAGCGATCTGATGGCACGTCAGGAACAGTGGCCCGGCGCGGCGGCCGGGGAGGCAGCCTTACCCGCCCCCGGCGGCGGGGTTAGGCTGGCGCCCGTACCTATCGCGGGAGTCCGGGCGGACCGGGCTGAGAGGGAGGCTGAGCGGCCTCCGACCGTACGAACCTGATCCGGGTCATGCCGGCGAAGGGAGGGGCTGGACGCCCATGCACTCATCTCGAAAGGGATCCGACGCGGGATCCACAGGGTCCACCGGATCCACCGGATCCGCAGGGTCCGACGTCCTCGTCATCGGGGGCGGGATCATCGGCCTGGTCACCGCCTGGCGGGCGGCCCGGCACGGGCTGCGGACCGTACTCGCCGATCCCGCGCCCGGCGGTGGCGCGGCGCAGGTCGCGGCGGGCATGCTCGCCGCCGTCACGGAGCTGCACTACGGCGAGGAGACCCTCCTCGGGCTCAACCTCGCCTCCGCCGCCCGCTACCCGGAGTTCGCCGCCGAGCTGGCCGAGGCCAGCGGCGGGACGGACATCGGATACCGGGCCTGCGGCACGCTCGCCGTCGCCCTCGACGCCGACGACCGGCTTCACCTGCGCGAGCTGCACGCCCTCCAGCGCCGCTGCGGCCTGGAGTCCGAGTGGCTCACCGGCCGCGAGTGCCGCCGCCTTGAGCCGATGCTGGCCCCGGGCGTACGGGGCGGCCTGCGCGTGGACGGGGACCACCAGGTCGATCCGCGCCGGCTGGCGGCCGCGCTGCTGGCCGCCTGCGAGGGCGCCGGCGTGGAGATCCGCCGGGCGGCCGCGGAGCGGCTGCTGACCGCGGCCGACAGGGCCGTCGGCGTACGGCTCGACGACGGTACGGAGCTGCGCGCCGACCAGGTGGTCCTGGCCGCGGGCTCGCTCAGCGGCCGGCTGGCCGGCGTACCGGCGCAGGTGCTGCCGCCCGTACGGCCGGTGAAGGGACAGGTGCTGAGGCTCGCGGTGCCGCGGGCGTACGCGCCGTTCCTGTCGCGGACGGTACGGGCGGTGGTGCGCGGCAGCCACGTGTACCTGGTGCCGCGGGAGAACGGCGAGCTCGTCATCGGGGCCACCAGCGAGGAACTCGGCTGGGACACGACGGTCACCGCGGGCGGGGTGTACGAACTCCTTCGCGACGCACACGAATTGGTGCCCGGCATCACCGAACTGCCGCTGACCGAGACCCGGGCCGGGCTGCGGCCCGGATCCCCGGACAACGCCCCGCTGCTGGGCCCGACCGACCTGCCCGGCCTGCACCTGGCCACCGGGCACTACCGCAACGGGGTACTGCTGACCCCGCTCACCGGCGACGTGATGGCACAGCTGCTGACCACCGGCACGCTGCCCGAGATCGCCCGCCCGTTCAGCCCGCGCCGGTTCTCCACCGCACGTCAGGAGTCGTACGCATGACCATCTCCGTCAACGGCGAGCCGCGCGAGATCGCGGCCGGCACCACGCTCGACGCGGTGGTCGCCGCCTTGACCGCGGCCCCGACCGGGGTCGCGGCCGCACTGAACGAGACCGTGGTCCCGCGCCGCCAGTGGCCGCTGACGGCGGTGGGCGAGGGTGACCGGGTCGAGGTCCTCACCGCGGTGCAGGGGGGCTGAGCGCGATGGCGGACGACGCTTTCGAGCTGGGCGGCCGGACCTTCTCGTCCCGTCTGATCATGGGGACGGGCGGGGCGCCGAGCCTGGACATCCTGGAACGGGCGCTGGTCGCGTCCGGCACGGAGCTCACGACGGTGGCGATGCGGCGGCTGGACCCGACGGTGCAGGGCTCCGTCCTGTCGGTGCTGACGCGCCTGGGCATCTCCGTACTCCCCAACACGGCGGGGTGCTTCACGGCGGGCGAGGCGGTGCTGACGGCGCGCCTCGCACGGGAGGCGCTGGGCACGGACTGGATCAAGCTGGAGGTCGTGGCGGACGAGCGGACGCTGCTGCCGGACGGGGTGGAGCTGCTGGACGCGGCGGAGACGCTGGTCGACGAGGGCTTCACGGTGCTGCCCTACACGAACGACGACCCGGTGCTGGCGCGCAAGCTGGAGGACGTGGGCTGCGCGGCGATCATGCCGCTGGGGTCGCCGATCGGCTCGGGGATGGGCATCCGGAACCCGCACAACTTCGAGCTGATCGCGGAGCGGGCCGGGGTTCCGGTGATCCTGGACGCGGGGGCGGGCACGGCCTCGGACGTGGCGCTGGCGATGGAGCTGGGGTGCGCGGCGGTGATGCTGGCGTCGGCGGTGACCCGGGCCCAGCTCCCGGTCCTGATGGCGGCGGCCATGCGTGACGCGGTTTCGGCGGGCCGGCTGGCGCACCGCGCGGGCCGCATCCCCCAGCGCCGCTTCGCGCAACCGTCCTCCCCCACCACGGGCCGGGCCACCCTGGACCCGGAACGCCCGGCGTTCTGAGGGGGGCGGGTGGGTACGGGTCCCACGGCGCGGGCCCGCCATCTCCCCCTCGGCCCCCCGGGGCGGGTCGGCGGCTGCCCACCCGCCCCCTCCGTCCGCGGGCCGGTGGTCCGGGTCAGCCGTACCCTCCTGGGCCGGATCGGAGAGGGTTTGGGGGCTTCCCGTCAGTCCCATCGTCCTTCCGTGCCGCGCCGGCCCGTCAAGGGCGCTCCTCCGTCGCGTCGCTACGCGATGGCCTTCGGCCACCCTTGACCGACCGCCCCGCCCCGGAAAGACAAGGACTGCCGGGAAACCCCCAAAAGAACGGCACGGTCCACAGGAAAGGGACGGGTCTCTCAGCGATGAGACGAGGGGCCGGGGCCTGGCTACCCGCACCACATGCTGACCAGCCTCCTGCGGAGCACCCACGCGCAACAGGTAGCTACGCGCTCCGCTTTTCTCGGCGACTGACAGCCGCCTGGGGCTGATCAGACCGTCAGGGCAATCAGGGCTGCTCGCCCATGGCTGCGCGGAGCCAGTTCAGGGTGCCTTGGGCAAGGAGTTCGTCGGCGAGGCGCTGGGCGGTTTCGGTGGTCAGTCGGCCGCGGCTGTTGTCGATCCACCGTTGCGCGTTCGCGTAGCCCTGCGCCTTGTATTCGATGCCTTGGAGCATGCATTCCAGCTTGTCGGCGTCACGGGCACAGATCGATTCGGGCGTCTCCTTGGCCTCGTACTCCGCGACGAGGTCCTGGATGGTCGAGGCGAGGAGGTCGGGCATGCCGGCCGTCTGGTCGGCCGTGATCGCGGCGGGGTCGGCAGAGGAGGAGTACTTCTTGCCCAGGTGGTTCACATCGCCACTGCGGGTTTCCTGGGTGTCGTGCCACACCGCGAGGAAGGCTGCGCGGGCCGGGTCGGCTCCCTCCAGCTTGGCGATGACGGAAGCCATCAGAGATGTGCGCCAGGAGTGCTCGGCCACGCTCTCGGGGTTGTTGACGCCTGCCATCCACCAGCCTGTGCGGCGTGCGTTCTTGAGCGTTCCGGCCTCGTAGAGGAAGTGGGCCACCGCGGACAGGTCGTCAGCCACGTCTGTCTCCTTCTCACGCCCCAGCGAGGCGGATCGCGTACCGAATGCCTTCGAGCTCGCGACGCGCTCCCGTCGAGGGCTCGGTCCCATCCAACAGCACGGGCATCCGGGCCCGCAGGTCTCGGGTGGTGGAAGTGGCCGTCTTCAGAAGGCTGGGACGGGCAGCCAGGAGTGCCCAGAGGGTGTGGACGTTCAGGTCGAAAAAGCCGTGCTGTGCTCTGAGCCCTTTCACCAAGTGCTGGAAGAGCTTGTGCCCTTGCCAGGTGGTGGCATCGGTTTCCACGATGAAGTCGTCGGACAGCTGGAGGTGCGCTGCCTCTCCGATCCAGTACGCCCAGTAGTTGAGGTTGGCGGTTTCGCCCAAGTCATCGCCTTCGAGCGTGGTAGAGATGAAATGTCCCATGCGCTCTCGGTCACCTTGACGGGCCGCAACGGTGGCCACGGAACGGGCACTGAGCCAACGGGTGAGCCAGTCGTCGGGCCGCTCTGCCTTCTGCTGCTGCAGCAGCCAGTCGACGGTATCCGCTGCCTGGTCGTAGCCCACGAGGTACAGGGCTTGTCGGCGCAGCAGGAACTGATCAGCGTCTCGGGCCTCTTCGGCCGTCGTGCGCAGGTACTGGAAGAACTGGGTGCGTTCTGCCGCAGCCAGCTCAGGCCCGCTTGGCACCGGGCCGCGACGGGAGCGACTCGAAGGCGGCAGCGCACGCATGGACTCCGGGGCTTCGCCGTTGAGTGGCCAGGCCAGGATTTCCACAAGGTCGCGTTGCATGACCCACAAGCCGAGAGGGCTGCCGTTGGTCGGCTCATCCCCTTCGAGGGCGCTCAGCAGCAGGACGTCTGCCTCCATCGCCTTTTCCAAGGCAGTGAGTAAGACTGCCGGAGTCCCCATGCGCATGAGTCGATGTCGGTGCCCGAGCATCTGGCCGACGGAGAGAGCCGTCAGCGGCCGCCTGCCGGATTCCCACCCCGCGATGGCATCCGTCGAGAGGTGAAAGGCCTCCGCGAGGCTGTCCTGCGTGTGTCCTAGCTGCTCCCGGATGACCCGGAAGACGTACCCGGAAACCGTTCCGAGGCGGCTGGGCCGTCGGCTTCCCGGACCAGCGGTCAGGGTGGCGCGCCCCTTGCCGACCACAGCACCTCCCTGATCGCGAATTCTTCGCCAAGTACCCGTACCAACGGTCACTTCGACCGGCAGGGCGACCTACCTACGCTCGTGTGCGCGGTAACAACCAGACCACTCAGCGTAGCGACATGGAGGCCGTCTTGAATGCGGCAGAGAGAGGCGCAGCCGACGGAGGGCCTCCGTCCGGCAATCGCCCTTGTGGCTCCTGGCCGGAGCCGAAGGGTGCTTCCGCGCCCAGCCCGGCGCTTCTCACCCGAGCGCGCGCCGGCTGGGAGCGCTTCGTCGATCAGTACCGAGGGCGAGCTGATGGCTGTGATCAACGAGAACGTCTCGGACAGCGGGGCGGAGCGATGGGTGCGGCTCGCCTACATCCGGGACGCGACCGGCCTCGAATTCACAACGGCAGTCCGCAACATCGTGCCCGCCGAGTACGTCGAAGCGCTGGAGGGCTGCCTGGACCGACGATGACCGCCGAGTCGACTCGCACGCAGACGGCCTGCGGACGCTGAGAGATGAGGAGCGCGTAGCGATCTGTTGCGCTTCGGTGGTCCGCAGGGCGGTCTGGTCGCTGTTTCATGCGGGTGCCGTCGCCGTTGGCCTGTATTGCGGGCGCAGCGGCGCAGGTGCGTGGTCGGCCGGCCCGTAGGCGGGTCGGCGCTTCGCTGAGGTGGCCGCTCCCGTTGCTCCTGCCCTCTGACCGTCCTTTTGGGGGTTTCCCGGCAGTCCTTGTCTTTCCGGGGCGGGGCGGTCGGTCAAGGGTGGCCGAAGGCCATCGCGTAGCGACGCGACGGAGGAGCGCCCTTGACGGGCCGGCGCGGCACGGAAGGACGATGGGACTGACGGGAAGCCCCCAAACCCTCTCCGATCCGGCCCAGGAGGGTACGGCTGACCCGGACCACCGGCCCGCGGACGGAGGGGGCGGGTGGGCAGCCGCCGACCCGCCCCGGGGGGCCGAGGGGGAGATGGCGGGCCCGCGCCGTGGGACCCGTACGCCCCCTCCATGTCACGGCTGCGCTGCAAGCGTGGACACCCCGCACGGCCCAAAGGCACCGGCTCGTAGAATCGCCGGGTGGATACGACCCTGGATGACCCCCTCGTCGGGCAGACACTCGACGGCCGCTACCGCGTAGACGCCCGCATCGCGGCCGGCGGCATGGCGACGGTCTACCGGGCCGTCGACACCCGCCTCGACCGCGTGCTCGCCCTCAAGGTGATGCACCCGGCGCTCGCCGCCGACGCCGGCTTCGTCGACCGCTTCATCCGTGAGGCCAAGTCCGTGGCCCGCCTCGCGCACCCCAATGTCGTCGCCGTCTTCGACCAGGGCACCGACGGGCCGTACACGTACCTCGCCATGGAGTACGTCTCCGGCTGCACCCTGCGCGACGTGCTCCGCGAGCGCGGCGCGCTCCGGCCCCGGGCGGCCCTCGACATCCTCGAGCCGGTCCTCGCGGCCCTCGGCGCCGCCCACCGCGCCGGGTTCGTGCACCGCGACATGAAGCCCGAGAACGTCCTGATCGGCGACGACGGCCGGGTCAAGGTGGCCGACTTCGGCCTGGTCCGCTCCGTCGACACCGTCACCAGCACCACCGGCGCCGTCCTCGGCACCGTCTCCTACCTCGCCCCCGAGCAGATCGAGAACGGCGTCACCGACACCCGCGTGGACGTCTACGCCTGCGGTGTCGTGCTGTACGAGATGCTCACCGGCTCCAAGCCGCACACCGGCGGCACCGCCGCCCAGGTCCTCTACCAGCACCTCCACGAGGACGTGCCGCCCCCGTCGGCCGCCGTCCCGGGGCTGCCCGGCATCCTGGACCAGCTCGTCACGTACGCGACCGCCCGCGATCCGGAGCTGCGGCCGACCGACGCCGCCGGACTGCTCGGGCTGACCCTCGACGCCCGCGCGCTGCTCGGCGACGCCGAGCTGGACGCCGTACCGCCGCAGGCGCGTGCCGAGGACCACAGTGCCACCGAGGACCGCACGAGCGTGATCCCGCGCCCCCTCGCGGCGCAGCCGCCCGTGGACCGGACGTCCCGGCTGGAGCTCCCGGACCGGCCTGGGGCGGCGCCGGAGCAGGCGCCGGTCCCGGCCCGCTCGCGCGGACCGCGCCGCGGCACGCTGCTCGTCATCGTCGGCGTGCTGCTCGCGCTCGGCATCGGCACCGGGGTCTGGTACATCAACTCCGGCCAGTTCACCAAGGTCCCCAACCTGCTCGGGAAGACGGAGGCGCAGGCCAAGTCCGACCTGTCCGCGGCCGGCCTCGGCGTGAAGCGGGTCGACCGGAAGTTCAGCGACACCTTCGACCGCGGGACGGTGATGAACTCCGACCCCGAGAGCGGCAAGCGCATCCGCGGCAACGGCGCGGTGGCGCTGACGGTCTCGCGCGGCCCGGAGCTCGTCTTCGTACCGGACCTGAAGGGCAAGCCGCTGGAGGAGGCGAAGGCCGAGCTGACCAGGAGCGGGCTGGCGCCCGGCATGGTCACGCAGGCGTTCAGCCAGGACGTCGCACAGGGTTCGGTGATCTCCACCGACCCGCAGGGCGGGCAGAAGCGCTCGACCGACACGGCGGTCGCGATCGTGGTCAGCAAGGGCCGGCCGGTGCAGGTGGCGAGCGTGGTCGGACGGCCCCTGGACCAGGCGCGGGCCGCCCTCCAGGACCTCGGTCTCAAGGTCGAGATGGCCGCCGAGCAGGTCAATTCGCCGTTCCCGGCCGGTACGGTCGCCAACCAGTCGATCGGCGCCGGCGCCCAGGCCGCGACCGGTGACACGGTGACGCTCACCGTGTCCAAGGGCCCCCGGCAGATCCCGGTGCCGAACGTGACCGGCCAGGAGGCGGACGTGGCCCGCAAGACGCTGGAGGCGGCCGGATTCAAGGTGAAGGTGGAGCGTCCGCTCATCTCCTTCAGCAACACGGTGGACGCCCAGTCGGTGCCGGGCGGCCAGAGCGCGCCCGAGGGCAGCACCGTCGTCCTGCGGACGAAGGGGCTGTAGGGGGATGGACCGGGCCATGCGCAATCCCGTGGGCGGGCACGTCCCCGTCGCCGGCGGGCTCGCCTCGGTGGGGCTGACGTACGCGAGGGAGATGGGCGCCGAGGCCGTACAGGTCTTCGTCGCGAATCCGCGCGGCTGGGCCACCCCCGTCGGGAACCCGGCGCAGGACGAGCTGTTCCGCACGCAGTGCGCGCAGGAGTCGATCCCGGCGTACGTCCACGCCCCGTACCTGATCAACTTCGGCTCGCACACCGAGGCCACCGTGGAGAAGTCGGTGGAGTCGCTGCGGCACTCGCTGCGCCGCGGCCGGGAGATCGGCGCGCTCGGGGTGGTCGTGCACACCGGCTCGGCGACCGCGGGACGGCCGCGCGAGGCGGCGTACGCGCAGGTCAGGGAGTACATGCTGCCGCTGCTGGACGAGCTGACGCACGACGACGACCCGTTCCTGCTGTTGGAGTCCACGGCCGGGCAGGGCTTCTCGCTGTGCTCGCGGACCTGGGACTTCGGCCCGTACTTCGAGGCGCTCGACCACCACCCGAAGCTCGGGATCTGCCTGGACACCTGCCACGTCTTCGCCGCCGGGCACGATCTGGCGGAGCCGGGCGGGACGAAGCAGACGCTGGACCTGCTGGTGGACACGGTGGGCGAGGGGCGGCTGAAGCTGATCCACGCCAACGACTCGAAGGAGGGCGTGGGCTCCCACAAGGACCGCCACGCCAACATCGGGCAGGGCCACATCGGCCGGGGCGCCTTCGCGGAGCTGTTCGCGCACCCCGCGATGGAGGGCGTCCCGCTGATCACCGAAACGCCGGGCGGGAAGGAGGGCCACGCGGCGGACGTGGCCCTGCTGAAGGAACTGCGCGAGCTTCACTGACCCGTCGGCGGGCCTGGAGCCGCGTACGGCCATCCGGGTGGCGTGGCCGATCGGCCGCGGCACGGGGCAATCGGTCGCCCACCGGTACCGCTGACCGCAGGCCGCAGACCGGCCGTCCGTCCGGCCGGCCGCCCCTACAGCTCGGGGCCGTCCCCCGGCTCCTCCTGGTACGAGTAGCGCTGCTCGCGCCAGGGGTCGCCGATGTTGTGGTAGCCGCGATCCTCCCAGAAGCCGCGGCGGTCGGCAGTCATGTACTCGATGCCGCGGACCCACTTCGGGCCCTTCCACGCGTACAGGTGCGGCACCACGAGCCGTACCGGGAAGCCGTGTTCGGCGGTGAGCAGTTCGCCGCCCTCGTGGGTGGCGAAGACGGTCCGGTCGGTGGCGAAGTCGGCCAGCCTCAGATTGGAGCTGAAGCCGTACTCGGCCCACACCATCACGTGCGTGACCTGCGGCGACGGCGGCGCCAGGGCGAGTATGTCGCGGGCCAGGACCCCGCCCCACTCGGCGCCCGGCATGCTGAACTTCGTCACGCAGTGCAGGTCCGCCACGACGGATTCGAACGGCAAGGCCGTGAACTCCTCGTGGTTCCAGCAGTGCTTGTCACCGTCGGCGGTGGCCCCGAAGACGCGGAATTCCCAGCGGTCCGACTTGAACTTGGGGACCGGGCCGTAATGGGTGACCGGCCAGCCGCGCTGCAGCCGCTGCCCCGGAGGAAGCTCCAGTTGCTCTGCTCCCGGAGATTCCCGGCTTTCCGGCTGACCCATGCCTCCATGGTGACAGACGCTGCAGGGTGGTCACGACCAGGTATGCCCCTATACGGGCAACTCACGCCAACTCACACTAAGGAGGCACTTACTGGACGGCCCCCTGCGGCGGTGCAAGGATGCGCGCACTCCCCCAGTCACGACTGGGGCGATACCGGCCATACCCCCAGCCCCGTCACGTTGCTGACACTGCCTGGAAGGAGCCTCTGCGATGCAGGGCGACCCCGAGGTCCTCGAGTTTCTGAACGAGCAGTTGACCGGCGAGCTCACGGCGATCAACCAGTACTGGCTCCACTACCGGATCCAGGACAACAAGGGTTGGACCAAGCTCGCGAAGTACACGCGTGAAGAGTCCATCGATGAGATGAAGCACGCGGACAAGATCACCGAGCGCATCCTCATGCTGGACGGGCTGCCGAACTACCAGCGGCTCTTCCACGTCCGGGTCGGCCAGACCCTGACGGAGATGTTCCAGGCGGACCGGCAGGTCGAGGTCGAGGCCATCGACCGCCTCAAGCGCGGTATCGAGGTGATGCGCGGCAAGGGCGACGTGACCTCGGCGCGGCTGTTCGAGGAGATCCTGGGGGACGAGGAGCACCACATCGACTACCTCGACACCCAGCTGGAGCTCATCGAGAGCATCGGCGAGCCGCTGTACATCGCGCAGCTGATCGAGCAGCCGGAGAGCTGAGCCGCGGGCTCACGCCCTCCACGGCCTCCGCGGGCCCTCCACGGCTTCCCCGATCCCTACGCGGCTTCCGCGAGCTCCGGGTCGGCGGCGAGCACGGCGGCCGCGTTGCCCTTCTCCAGCAGCTCCCGGCGCGGGCAGGCCCCGCGGCCCAGGATGCCCTGGATGGTGCGTACGCAGGATCCGCAGTCGGTGCCGGCCTTGGTGACGGAGGCGATCTGGCGGGGGGTGCAGGCCCCGGCGGCCGCGTGGTCCTTGACCTGCTTGTCGGTGATCCCGAAACAAGAGCAGACGTACACGCGGTTCACCTCCCTGACAGGAATGGTTTCTGCAGCCATCCCCTATTCGGTGAGGCTTACCTAACCGTACCCAAAGTGAGGCTTACCTAAAAGCCCTGGAAACGACTGTGGGGCACGGATCACATCGATCCGTGCCCCACAGTCGTAGGTACCTACGTACTGATCCGCTTACTGGTCGCGGTACATCTCGGCGACCAGGAAGGCCAGGTCCAGGGACTGGCTGCGGTTGAGCCGCGGGTCGCAGGCCGTCTCGTAGCGCTGGTGCAGGTCGTCGACGAAGATCTCGTCGCCGCCGCCCACGCACTCGGTGACGTCGTCACCGGTGAGCTCGACGTGGATGCCGCCCGGGTGCGTGCCCAGGGCCTTGTGGACCTCGAAGAAGCCCTTGACCTCGTCGAGCACGTCGTCGAAACGGCGCGTCTTGTGGCCGGAGGCCGCCTCGAAGGTGTTGCCGTGCATCGGGTCGGTGACCCAGGCGACCGTCGCACCCGAGGCCGTGACCTTCTCGACCAGCTCCGGAAGCTTGTCGCGGACCTTGTCGGCGCCCATGCGGACGACGAAGGTCAGCCGGCCCGGCTCGCGCTCGGGGTCCAGGCGGTCGATGTACGTCAGCGCCTCGTCCACGGTGGTGGTCGGGCCGAGCTTGATGCCGAGCGGGTTCGCGATCTGCGAGCAGAACTCGATGTGCGCGTGGTCCAGCTGGCGGGTGCGCTCGCCGACCCAGACCATGTGGCCGGAGGTGTCGTACAGCTTCCCGGTACGGGAGTCCGTACGGGTCAGCGCGCCCTCGTAGTCGAGCAGCAGCGCCTCGTGCGAGGCGTAGAACTCGACGGCCTTGAACTCGGCCGGGTCGGTGCCGCACGCCTTCATGAAGTTCAGGGCGTTGTCGATCTCCCGCGCGAGCTGCTCGTAGCGCTGCCCGGAGGGGGAGGACTTCACGAAGTCCTGGTTCCAGGCGTGCACCTGGCGCAGGTCGGCGTAACCACCGGTGGTGAAGGCGCGCACCAGGTTCAGCGTCGACGCGGACGCGTGGTACATGCGCTTCAGCCGCTCGGGGTCCGGGATCCGGGCCTCTTCGGTGAAGGCGAAGCCGTTGACGGAGTCGCCGCGGTAGGTCGGCAGGGTGACGCCGTCGCGGGTCTCGGTGTCCTTGGAGCGCGGCTTCGAGTACTGGCCGGCGATGCGGCCGACCTTGACGACCGGCACGGAGGCCGCGTACGTCAGGACGGCGCTCATCTGGAGCAGCGTCTTCAGCTTGGCGCGGATGTGGTCGGCGGACACGGCGTCGAAGGCCTCGGCGCAGTCGCCGCCCTGCAGCAGGAACGCCTCGCCCTTGGCGACGGCTCCCAGACGGGCGCGCAGCTGGTCGCACTCGCCCGCGAAAACGAGCGGAGGATACGACTCGAGGTCCGCGACGACAGCGCGCAGTGCCTCGGCATCGGGGTACGAAGGCTGCTGCGCCGCGGGAAGGTCTCGCCAGGTCGCCTTGGCGGCGGGGGCTTGGGTTTCAGCGTTCACGGTCACCTCGTACACATTACGGCGTCTTGCGCCACGTCCAGGCCGGTGCCCACTTCGTGAGACGAGTGTCTCCGGGGGCGCATGGGACTCGCAGACGGACTCGCGGGTGGGCTGCGGACGGGCTCGCGGGTGGGCTATCGTCGGCGGTATGTACGCGCACTCGAACCAGAACTGGTGGTGGCCCGCTTCCGGCGGCCCACTTCTCGCGCGTACCCACTGACACGCACGACGCGAAGGCCGCCCGAGGGGCGGCCTTCGGTGTTTTCCGGGCCCGGCCGCTCCTCCTTCATCCCGCTTCACGGAGAAGGACGCCAGCCCATGGAACCCAGTAGCACGCCCGACCCGATCCGCCGCCTGCTCGACGACGGGTCCTGCCCGCCGTTCGCCCTGCTGCGCCGTCGCACACCCGGCCGCGACCACGACACCGTCGAGGTGCTGATCGGCCCGGTCCACGAGGCCGGCCGCCTCGCCGAGCTGCCCGTACGGGAGCTGCCCACCCTCGCCCTCGTCCCGTTCCGGCAGATCCGCGAGCGCGGGTTCGACGTACGCGACGACGGCACGCCGCTGGCCGTACTGACCGCCGAGGAGGCGTACGAGGTCCCGCTCGCGCAGGCGCTGGCCGCGCTGCCGGAGCATCCGGTGCGGGTCGCCGGCGGCGGCTTCGACGTGGGCGACGAGGAGTACGCGGCCACCGTCGAGCGCGTGATCCGGGACGAGATCGGCCGCGGCGAGGGGGCGAACTTCGTCATCCGGCGCACGTACGAGGGCCGGATCGAGGGGTTCGGGCGGGCCGACGCGCTCGCGCTGTTCCGGCGGCTGCTGGTGGGCGAGCGGGGCGCGTACTGGACGTACGTCGTCCACACCGGGGACCGGACGCTGGTCGGGGCCAGTCCGGAAGTGCACGTACGGATGTCGGGCGCCACCGTGGTGATGAACCCGATCAGTGGCACGTACCGCTACCCGGCCGGGGGCCCGACGGCCGAGTCCCTCCTCGCCTTCCTCGGCGACCGCAAGGAGACCGAGGAGCTGTCCATGGTCGTGGACGAGGAGCTCAAGATGATGTGCACGGTCGGGGACATGGGCGGGGTCGTGGTCGGGCCGCGGCTGAAGGAGATGGCGCACCTCGCGCACACCGAGTACGAGCTGCGCGGCCGGTCCTCGCTGGACGTCCGGGAGGTGCTGCGCGAGACGATGTTCGCGGCGACGGTGACGGGGTCGCCGGTGCAGAACGCCTGCCGGGTGATCGAGCGGTACGAGGCGGGCGGGCGCGGCTACTACGCGGGTGCGCTGGCCCTGCTGGGCATGGACGCCTCGGGCTCCCAGACGCTGGACTCGCCGATCCTGATCCGGACGGCGGACATCGCGGCGGACGGCACGCTGCGGGTGCCGGTGGGGGCGACGCTGGTGCGGCATTCGGATCCGGCGGGCGAGGTCGCGGAGACGCACGCGAAGGCGGCCGGGGTGCTGGCGGCGCTCGGAGTACGCCCGGCGGCGCCGCGGGCCGCCTTCGAGGGGGCGCGCCTCGGCGAGGACCCCCGGGTCGAGGCGGCGCTGGCGGCCCGGCGGGCGGACCTGGCCCCGTTCTGGCTCCGGATGCAGGACCGCCCCGCGGCCCGGGTCGGCCACGCCTTGGTGGTGGACGGCGAGGACACCTTCACGGCGATGCTGGCGCACGTGCTGCGGGTGGCGGGGCTGGAGGTGACCGTACGCCGCTACGACGATCCCGGGCTGCGGGAGGCGGCCCTGTCGTGGGCCGGTCCGGTCGTGCTGGGCCCGGGGCCGGGGAACCCGGCGGACACTGCCGACCCGAAGATGCGGATGCTGCGCGCGCTGGCCGGCGAACTTCTGGCCGGGCACCGGCACGGCCTGCTCGGCGTCTGCCTGGGCCACGAGCTGCTGGCGGCGGAACTGGGTCTGCCGCTGATCCGCAAGGCGGAGCCGGCGCAGGGGGCGCAGACGCGGATCGACTTCTTCGGCACGCAGGAGGTGGTGGGCTTCTACAACACGTACACGGCCCACTGCCCCGACGCCGTGGCCGCCCGCCTCTCGGAGCGGGCGGTGGAGATCTCCCGCGACCCGGTCACGGGGGAGGTGCACGCCCTGCGGGCCCCGGCCTTCGCGGGGGTCCAGTTCCACCCGGAGTCCGTCCTGACCCTGAACGGCCCGGCCCTGCTCCGGGACCTCCTGCTCGGCATGGCCCCGGCCGTGGTCTAGATCGTGTCGTCAAAGTCCCGTCTGGCCGGCGGGGCCTGGCACGCACGCTCGCCGCGTTGTCGTCGGTCACCGACATCCCCCAGCTACCGCTGGGAGGTGCCCCCACCGCGTCGATTCCCTCCTCCGCCCTGCGATCGCACGCACCAGACCCCGCCGGCCCCGCCCTTCCGGGCGGCCGACGCCACTTTGACGACACTCCCTAGGGAGGCCCTTCGGATCACGGCGGGATCCGGCGTGGCGGCTCCGCGCGGCGGGGTCGTTGCGCCGGGGTCGTTACGCCGGGGTCGGCTTCCTGCGGCGGGCCGCGATGCCGCGGACCAGCTGCCAGGTCAGGATCGGGCCCAGCACCGCCATGCCCGCGAGGAAGACCGTGAGGTTCCCGAAGGCCAGCGCCAGCGACACCGGGACGCCGGCCGCCGGATCGGCGAACGCCAGCCACGCGTCCGTCCGCTCCCCCGGCCGGGAGCGGAGCGCGGGCCGCAGGGCCCGTACGGCGTACACGAGCTGCACCACGGCGAGGGCCACCAGGATCCAGCGGCCCACGGAAGGTATGTCCACGGGGCGAATCTAGGCCATGCACCCGCGCCCCGCACATGACGCCGGCCTGAACTCCGGGCGAACTCGCGTCACTCGGGCGACAGCGTGTTCTCCGACCTGCGCCCCGCCACGTAGTCCGCCACGTTCCGGACCGTCGTGTCGATGATCTGCCCCACCGCATCGTGCGTGTAGTACGCCTGGTGCGAGGTCACCACGACGTTCGGGAACGTGATCAGCCGCGCCAGGGTGTCGTCCTCGACGGCCTCCAGGGACCTGTCCAGGAAGAAGAGCCCGGCCTCCGCCTCGTACACGTCCAGCCCCACCCCCTCGAACCGCCCCGCCCGCAGCTCCGACACCAGTGCCTGCGAGTCGATCAGACCGCCCCGGCTGGAATTCACCAGGATCACGTCGTCCTTCATCATCCGCAGCGCCGCCCCGTCGATGATGTGGTGCGTCGACTCCATCAGCGGTACGTGCAGGCTGACCAGGTCCGCCGACGTGAACAGCTCCTCCTTGTCCACGTACTTCATGCCCAGCTCCACGCACGCCGGGTTCTCCACGACGTCCCAGCCCAGCAGGTTCATGCCGAACCCGTGCGCGATCCGGGTGAACGCCTCGCCGATCTTCCCGGTCCCGAGCACGCCCACCGTGCGGCCTCGCATGTCCCGGCCCATCAGCCCGTTCAGCCGGAAGTCGAAGTCCCGCGTCCGGTTCGAGGCCCGGACGATCCGCCGGTTCACGGCCATCGCCAGGGTCCACGCGAACTCGGCCACGGAGTACGGGGAGTAGTACGACACCCGGCTCACCGTCATGCCGAGCCGGCGGGCGGCGTCCAGGTCGATGTTGTTGAAGCCCGTCGACCGCTGGGCGATCATCTTCGTCCCGCCCCCGGCCAGGGTCCGCAGCACCCGCCCGCTCAGATCGGCGTTCACGCTCGACGAGACGACCTCGTACCCCGCCGCGATGGGAGCGGTGTCCTCGGTGAGGAAGACCTCCAGGCAGCGCACCTCGTGCTGCCCGGCTGCCGCGAACGCCTTCTCGATCAGCGGCCTCTCGTCGCCCTGCACCCCGAATGCCAGGATTTCCACGTTCGCT
The DNA here is from genome assembly GCF_042752335.1 of Streptomyces sp. NPDC059355. Lineage (NCBI taxonomy): Bacteria > Bacillati > Actinomycetota > Actinomycetes > Kitasatosporales > Streptomycetaceae > Streptomyces > Streptomyces sp. NPDC059355. The sequence continues at coordinate 28,567 of NZ_JBHYXN010000014.1, forward strand.
CCCGTGCTGTACACAACCAAACAGACCATGGGTCGTTCCGGCACTTTACGTCCGATACCGCCCATGGCCCGTTCACCCACTCCGAACCGGCCCGCTCCGGCTCAGCCGAAGAACACCCCGACCTCCGTGTACAGCGCCGGGTCCACCGTCTTCAGCCTGGCCGTCGCGTCGGCGATCGGGACCCGCACGATGTCCGTGCCCTTCAGCGCGACCATCTTCCCGAAGTCGCCCTCGTGCACGGCGTCGATCGCGTGCAGCCCGAACCGCGTCGCCAGCCACCGGTCGAACGCGCTCGGCGTGCCGCCGCGCTGGATGTGCCCGAGCACCGTGGTCCGGGCCTCCTTGCCGGTCCGCGCCTCGATCTCCTTGGCCAGCCACTCCCCCACACCGGACAGCCGCACGTGCCCGAACGAGTCGGTGGTGGCGTCCTTCAGGACCAACTCGCCGTCCTTGGGCATCGCACCCTCGGCGACCACCACGATCGGCGCGTAGCTCGCCTTGAACCGGGAGGTCACCCACGCGCACACCTGGTCCAGGTCGAAGCGCTGTTCCGGGATGAGGATGACGTTGGCCCCGCCCGCCAGCCCGGAGTGCAGGGCGATCCAGCCGGCGTGCCGGCCCATCACCTCGACGACCAGCACCCGCATGTGCGACTCGGCCGTGGTGTGCAGCCGGTCGATGGCCTCGGTGGCGATGCCGACCGCCGTGTCGAAGCCGAAGGTGTAGTCCGTGGCCGACAGGTCGTTGTCGATGGTCTTCGGGACGCCGACGCAGGGGATGCCGTACTCCCCGTACAGCTTGGCGGCCACGCCCAGGGTGTCCTCGCCGCCGATCGCGACGAGGGCCTCGACCTCGTACTTGGCGAGGTTCTCCTTGATCCGCCGGACCCCGTTCTCCTGCTTGAACGGGTTGGTCCGCGAGGAGCCGAGGATCGTGCCGCCGCGCGGCAGGATGCCGCGGACGGCGGGGATGCCGAGCGGGACGGTGTCGCCGTCGATCGCACCGCGCCAGCCGTCCTTGAACCCGACGAACTCGCACGCGTACTCCTGGACGCCCTTGCGGACGACGGCCCGGATGACCGCGTTGAGACCGGGGCAGTCGCCGCCGCCCGTCAGCACTCCGACCTTCATGGAATCTCCCTTCGCCACAGGGCCCGGCGAGCCCGCATGACGGTCACGCTAGTGGTGACTCAGGTCACAGCAAGAGCCTGGGAAAGGTCAATTCCGGTGGATATACGGGGCGTTGCGTTCCTCCGTTCACTCGTACGAGGACATGCGTACGAGGTACGAGACGGTGAACGTCCCCCGTTACGCGTCGTCGAGACCGCGCTCTATCGCGTACCGGACGAGCTCGACCCGGTTGTGCAGCTGGAGCTTGCCGAGGGTGTTCTGCACGTGGTTCTGCACCGTGCGGTGGGAGATGACGAGGCGTTCCGCGATCTGCTTGTACGAGAGCCCCTTGGCCACCAGCCGCAGCACCTCGGTCTCCCGGTCGGTCAGCTGGGGGACCTTCGGCTCGTCGGGGGCCGCGGGTGCCGGGTCGGTGGCCAGGCGCCGGTACTCGCCGAGCACCAGCCCGGCCAGGCCCGGGGTGAACACCGGGTCGCCCGCGGCGGTGCGGCGGACGGCGTCGATCAGCTCCTGGGCGCCCGCGGACTTCAGCAGGTAGCCGGTGGCGCCGGACTTCACCGCCTCCAGGACGTCGGCGTGCTCCCCGCTCGCGGACAGCACCAGGACGCGCAGCGCGGGATTGGCGCCGACGAGCTCCTTGCACACCTGCACCCCGGGCATGCCGGGCAGGTTGAGGTCGAGGACCAGGACGTGCGGGGCGGCGGGCACGGCCCGGCGGACGGCCTCGGGACCGTCGCCGGCCGTGGCGACCACGTCGAAGCCCGCGGCGGCGAGGTCGCGGGCGACCGCGTCCCGCCACATCGGGTGGTCGTCGACGACCATCACCTTGATCTCGTGCGGCTGCGGCTGCGGCTCGGCGGTCTGGCTCACTGGGTTCTCCCCCTCGGTACTTTCAGTTCCACTTCGGTGCCCTGCCCGGGGACGGACACCAGCTCGGCGCTGCCGCCGAGGTCCCGCAGCCGGCCGCGGATGGAAAGGGCCACGCCCATCCGGCCCTCGCCCTCGGCCTGGTCGAGGCGGCCGGCCGGGATGCCCGGGCCGTCGTCCCGGACGGTCACGATCACTTCCTCACCCCAGTCCTCGACCAGGATCCAGGCCCTGGCCCCGTCCCCCGCGTGCTTGCGCACGTTGTCGAGGGCGGCCCCGACGGCCGCGGCCAGCTCCTTGGCCGCGGGCACCGGCAGCAGCACCGGCGTACCCGGCTCGGCGAAGCTGACCCGGGATCCCGCGTGCGGGGCGAGCAGGCTCCGCAGGTCCAGCTCGCCCTCGTCGGCGCCGGGCTCGTCCACCTCGTACGAGTCCACCAGCGCGCCGAGCGACCCGTCCCGGGAGATCCGGGAGGTGGGCACCAGCCCGCTGGAGACCAGGGTGCGCAGCGCCACCTCCTGCTCCCCGGCCATCCGGCCGAGCTCGGCGGCCTCGCCGCCCAGCTCGGTGCCGCGCCGCTGGACCATGGCGAGGACCTGGAGGACCCCGTCGTGGATGTCGCGGGCGAGCCGCTCGCGCTCGCGGGTGGCGGCCTCGATCTCCAGGGCGCGGGCCAGGGTGGCCTCACTGGCCCGGGCGACCTCGACGACGTACCCGATGGCGATGGAGGCGACCCAGACCAGCAGCACGTTGTGCAGGGTGTCGCGGGTGGGCTGGCCGCCGTGCACGACGATGTTGGCCACGGCCACGAAGGTCGAGGCGAAGCCGGCCCAGCGCCAGCCGCCCTTGATCGCGAAGGCCAGGACGGAGCCCGCGGTCCAGATGGAGGGGAGGGTGGGGCCGCCCCCGGCGATCCGCTCGTGGGTGTCCGCGATCGGGGTGAGCAGGATGCCGACGAGCGCGACGGTGAGGTCGGCGCCCAGGAACCGCTTGGTGCAGCTGGCGGCGTTCGCCACCCGGCGGTGGGTGGCCAGGGTCCAGACGGCGAGTACGGCGAGGTAGCCGGCCGCGACCCAGGGCCGGTCGAAGTCCCGGTACGCCGAGGCGAACAGCAGGCCCGCGTAGACCATGGTGAGCAGCCGGTAGGCGGTCAGTGCCTGCCACAGCGGCTGCTCGACCGACATGCGCACGACACGTTCGCGTTTCGCCATCTCCCCCACCCCGTGCGGGCGATGCCGCCCGTGCTCTACTCCGCGGCCTTCTCGGAGCTCTTGTCGTTCTTGTCGCCGGCGGCCTTGGCGGCCTTCTCCGCCTTCTCCGCGTCGGCGATCTGCCGCTTGGCGGCCGTCGCGTAGATGTCGACGTACTCCTGGCCGGACAGCTTCATGATCTCGTACATGACCTCGTCGGTCACCGAGCGCAGGATGAAGCGGTCGCCGTCCATGCCCTGGTAGCGGCTGAAGTCGAGCGGCTTGCCGATCCGGATGCCGGGGCGCATCAGCTTGGGAACGACCTTGCCGGGCGGCTGGATCTTCTCCGTGTCGATCATCGCCACGGGAATCACCGGCGCCCCGGTGGCCAGGGCCACGCGGGCCAGGCCGCCGGGCTTGCCGCGGTAGAGGCGGCCGTCGGGTGAACGGGTCCCCTCGGGGTAGATACCGAACAGTTCCCCGCGCTCGATGACGTCGATGCCGCTCTTGATGGCGGCCTCACCCGCACCGCGCGCGCCGGAGCGGTCCACCGGGAGCTGGCCGACGCCCTTGAAGAAGGCGGCCGTCAGCTTGCCCTTGACGCCCGGGGAGGTGAAGTACTCCGCCTTCGCGATGAAGGTGACCTTCCGGTCCAGCACGGCCGGCAGGAAGAAGGAGTCCGAGAAGGACAGGTGGTTGCTCGCGAGGATCGCCGGCCCCTCGGCGGGAATGTTCTCGAGGCCCTCCACCCACGGCCTGAAGGCGAGCTTCAGGGACCCCCCGATGGAGAACTTCATTGCGCCGTAGATCAACTCGAAAGCCTTCCTGTGTCTGTCGAACAGACCATATCCCCTGGCTCGGGGCGGAGGGGCGACGACCCTGGTCGGTGTCACCCCCGTCGCGTACGGTGAAGTCACACAGCGCTACGCACCCCCCACCCGTCGAAGGAGACCCTGGTGCCCGTCCTCCCTGGAGCCGAGCCGTTCCGCCACGAGGGCGGAGAGGTCGGTGTCCTCCTCTGCCACGGCTTCACCAGTACCACTCAGTCCATGCGCCCGTGGGCGGAGTACCTGGCCGAGCAGGGTCTGACGGTCTCCGTGCCGCTGCTGCCCGGACACGGGACGCGGTGGCAGGACATGCAGCTCACCGGCTGGCAGGACTGGTACGCCGAGGTGGACCGGGCGCTGCGGGAGCTGCTGGAGCGGTGCACGAAGGTGTTCGTCTTCGGGCTGTCGATGGGCGGGGCGCTGACCCTGCGGCTGGCGGCCCGGCACGGGGACGCCGTGAGCGGCATCGTCCTCGTCAACCCGGTCAACAAGATCAACGACCCGATGGCCTTCGCCCTTCCGGTCGCGCAGCACTTCCTGCGGTCCACCCCGGGCATCGCGAGCGACATCGCGAAGCCGGGCGTCGCCGAGGTCGGCTACACCCGGGTCCCGACCCGGGCCGCGGCCTCGCTGCGGCAGTTCCTGAGGCTGGTCGACACCGAGCTTCCGCAGGTCACGCAGCCGGTGCTGCTGCTGCACAGCGTGCAGGACCACGTCGTGAACCCGGCCGACTCGGCGCGGATCCTCGCGCGGATCTCGTCGACGGACGTCACCGAGACCCTGCTGGAACAGAGCTACCACGTCGCGACGTTGGACCATGACGCGGAGCGGATCTTCGCGGACAGTTTTGCGTTCGTCGGGCGGCTCGCGGAGAGCGTCGGCAGGGAGGGGGCGGCCAGCGGTGGCTGAGCACGAGGAGTCCCCGGGGGGTGTCCCCCCGCTGGACGAGGAGGCGGCCTGGGCGGCGATCGTCGCCGGGTACGGGCAGGAGCCGCCGGACCCGCCGGGGGCCAGGCCGTTCCGGCCGATCGAGAACCTGATGCTGCCGGAGGAGGACGTGGAGCCGGAGCCCGCGGCGCCCGCGCCGTCCCCGGAGCCGCCGCAGGCTCCGGCCGAGCCGCCGCCCGCGCCGACGGCGTTGGGGAGCTCGGTGGTGTTCGCGCCGGGCGTGGGCATCGGCGGTACGGGGCCCGGGACCGGGCCCCGCGATCACACGCCGGCGGAGCCGGACGAGCCGGACGAGGGCCACTTCGTCCCGCCGGAGCCCGAGCTGCCGCCGGCGGACACGACGGCGAAGTTCGCGTGGCTGGCGGTGGTGGGCGGGCCGGTACTGCTGCTGGTGGCGGTGCTGCTGCAGTGGGACATGACGTGGTGGCTCACGACGCTGGGGATCGGTGGGTTCCTGGGCGGGTTCGCGACGCTCATCGCGCGGATGTCCCAGGGTGACGACGAGGATGACGATCCCGGGCGCGGAGCCGTGGTGTAGGACGGGTTCCGCCGCGCGGCCGCGGGGGGGGGGGGGGGGGGCCGCCCCCCCCCCCCCCCCCCCCCCCCCCCCCCGGGGGGCGGGGGGGGGGGGGGCGGGCGCCGGC
>NZ_JBHYXN010000014.1:34182-107440 GCF_042752335.1 Streptomyces sp. NPDC059355
GCGGGTTGGCCCCGGGGTCCCGCCTCGGCCGCCGAGCCGGGGGGCGGCGGGGTGGTGTGGGCGGGGGCCCGCGGGGGGGCGGGGGGGGCGGGGGGGGCCCCCCCCCGGACCCCGCGTCTCACGCGCCGGCGCCGGCCGGGAGGCGGAAGGTGGCCAGGACCGGGAGGTGGTCGGTCGCCTTGTCCAGGTCTGATTCCGTGATGCCCGGCAGGGAAGTCGGGACGCCGCAGGTGAGGACCTCCACTCCCCGCGTTGCGAAGATCGCGTCGATGCGGCGGGGCGGGGTCGAGCGGACGAAGGTGTGCTCGCCGCCCCAGGGGGCGACCGTCCAGCAGTCCTGGAGCTCCGCGGACAGCCGGCGGAACGCCGGGCCCGACGGGGGCTCGTTGATGTCGCCCGCCGCGATGGCGTACGGGGCGTCCGCGGACCCCAGGCGGTCCAGCAAGAGGTCTGCCTGGGCCCGGCGTTCCGCCCCGTCCAGCGACAGGTGCGCGCTCAGCAACGCCACCCGCGCCGCCCCGAAGCGGACCACCGCCGTGGCGAAGCCCCGCCGGTGCAGCCCGGGCGTGAGGGGAAGCAGGACGTCTTCCGTCCGTTCCACGAAGGCCCTCAGGGAGCAGAGCAGGAGCGGGCCCGCGGCCGTGGCGCCTCCGCCCAGCACCACCAGGTCCGTCTTCGAGGCCAGCCGCGCCGCGTGCTTGCGCCAGCGGAAGAACCGCGGGGCCTCCTGGATGAACACCAGGTCGGGAGCGCATGCGCGGATCACCCGGGCCAGTGCCTCCTCGTCGTCCCGCATCGAGCGGATGTTGTAGCTGAGGGCTCGGATCACCGCGGAACCGTCGGGTTCCGTCACAGAGTTCGGGAGCATGGACGGCAACATAGCCAGACTGCCCGCCGTCCCACAGAGGGCGCGGCGGGCAGTTCGGACAACAGCCGGTGTCAGCCCTGGCGGGCCAGGTCCGCCGCGCCCACGAGCCCGGCCCTGCCGCCGAGCTGCGCGGCCAGCACCTGGGCGTGCGGGCGCCACGCGCCGCCGACCAGCCAGCGCTTGAAGGACTTGCGGATCGGGTCGAGGACGAGGTCGCCCTCGTCGGAGACTCCGCCGCCGACGATGAACGCCGACGGGTCGAAGAGCGAGGCCAGGTCGGCCAGGCCCGCGCCCGCCCAGCGGGCCAGCTCGCGGAAGGCGTCGACGGCCACCAGGTCACCGGCGCGCGCGGCCTCGCTGATGTGCTTGCCCTCGATGCCGTCGGGGGTGCCGTCGCCGAGCGCGAGCAGGGCCACCGCGTTCTCGGGGGTGGCGTTGGCGCGCTGCTTCGCGTACCGGACGAGCGCGCGGCCGGAGGCGTACTGCTCCCAGCAGCCCTGGCTCCCGCACCCGCACAGCAGGCCGTCCGGGACCACCCGGATGTGCCCGAACTCGGCGGCCACGCCGAAGCGTCCGCGGCGCAGCTTGTTGCCGATGATGATGCCGCCGCCCAGGCCCGTGCCGAGCGTGATGCAGATGACGTCCTCGTGGCCCTGCCCGGCGCCGAAGCGGTACTCGCCCCAGGCCGCGCAGTTCGCGTCGTTCTCGACGACGACCGGCAGGCCGATGCGCTGCTCGACCTTGTCCTTGAGCGGCTCGTGGCGCCAGTTGATGTTCGGCGCGAAGAGCACGGTCGCGCGCTTGTCGTCCACGTATCCGGCGGCGCCGATGCCGACGGCCTCGATGGTGTGGTTGCTGCTGACTTCGGACACTGCGGCGCAGATCGCGTCCGTCACTCCGTCCGCGGTCGGCGGGGTGGGCACCTTGTACGTCTCAAGGATGGTGCCCTCTTCGTCGACCACGCCGGCCGCGATCTTCGTGCCGCCGATGTCGACGCCGATGGTGAGTCCCATTAGTCCCTCGGTTTCCGGTCAAACCCCGCCACGGCCAACCGTACCCGAGGGCGGCGCCGTCTCAGTCGAGATCGATCCGCTGCGTCGGACCGCTCCCACCCTCGTCACGCGGGTCGGAGCGGTCACCGGAGGGACGGTCCGCGGGAGCGCCGGGGGCGGGCTCGTCGCGGGTCCAGCGGCGCTCGTGGCCCTCGACGGCCGAGCGGTACGCGGCGAGCAGCTCGGAGCCGGCGGCCGCGAGGTGGTCGAAGACCTCGGGGTTGCGCTCGACGACGGGCTTGGCGGCGGCCTTCGCCTGGTTGACGAACTGGCGTACGGCGCCCTGGGCGGCGGCGCCGAGCAGCGGGTTGTTGAGTCCGGACACCTTGTCGGCGACGGCCTCGAACAGCTTGAACAGCTCCTCGGCGGCAGTCCCGGTGCCGCCCGCGCCGCCCGCGCCGGCGCCCTCGCGGGACCGGCGGCGCTCCTGCTCGGCGGCGAGGTCCTCGGCGCAGGCCTTGGCCCAGGCGTCGTCGTCGGTGGGACGGTCGGTGGCCTCGCTCATGGCGGACTCTCCTGCGGCAGCTGCTGGGCGTGCGGACGTACTACCTCCGACGGTACCCGAACGGGGGTACGCGGTTCAGGGCCTGCGGGGCCAGAGCCCCGGGTCCGGCGTGAAGCGGATGCGGAGCACCCCGTCGGCGAGGGCGGCGCCGGACACCGTGCAGCGGCGCAGCGCGGAGGGCAGCGGAACGATCCTGCGGTACGGGCCCGCGGCGAGCAGCAGCTCGTCGCCGCGCCGGACCAGGTCGAGGTCCCGCTTGTGCGCGCCGGGCAGCGGCACCACCCAGACGAGTACCCCGTCGTCGGCGAGCCGGTCCTCGACCGCCCAGGCCCGGCGGGCGCGGGAGTCCCCCGAAGCCTGCGGAACGAGCCCCTGCGCCCCGGTGAGCCGGAGCAGGTCGTCCGGCCCCTGCGGGTCCCGCCCGAGGTGGCCGAGCGGCAGTACGGGCACGTCCTCGGCCGACCCGGCCCCGGCCCACTGGGCGGCGTACTTCTCCTGCTGGGCGGCGAGCCCGGCCAGCCAGGGGTCGGGCGAGCCCTGCGGCACCATCCGGTTGGCGACGATCCCGGCGACCGGGAGCTGTTCGAGGGCGAGGCCGAGCAGCCCGGTGCGCAGCGCGGCGTCGGCGCCCGGTCCCGGCTCGGCGACCACGCGCAGCGAGGTGGTGCCGGCCTCCACGACGGCCTGGACGGCGGCCAGCTCCTCGTCCCAGCGCGCGGCGGCCTCGTACAGCCACTGCGCGGGCATGGGTACGCCGGCCAGCTGGGCCAGTACGGGCCGCAGGGCGCGGGCCGCCTGCCGCTCGGCCGGGAGCAGCCGGGCCAGGTAGCGGCGCAGCTGGGCGGGGAGGGCGAGGGCGGCCACGGCCTGGTGCAGCGGCGGCAGGTCGACCACGACGAGGTCGGTCTCCGGGGCGGCGGCGGCCCGGCGCAGGGCGCGCAGCAGGGCGAACTGCTCGGCGCCGGGCAGCTCGGTGAGCTCCTCGGCCCCGAGCGGCCGGGCCCCGACCATGCCGAGGAGGGCCGATCCGCGTTCCTGGAGGGCGACGAGCTCCTCGCGGAACTCCTCGCCGGAGTCCACGCGGGCCACGAGCACCCCGCCGGCCGGTACGGCGGCCAGCCCGGGCGCGGCTTCGACGGGCTCCCCCGTCGGCTCCCCGACCAGTGCGGCCAGGGGATCCCCGGCGTCCCCGGAGAGCAGCAGCACCCGCGCACCGTTCCCGGCGGCGGCGAGGGCAGTGGCGGCGGCCACGGTGGTCCGCCCGGCCCCGCCGGGACCGGTGATCAGCAGGATGCGCATGGATCAGGCCGACTCGACGCGCTTCTTCAGGCCCGCCAGGGCGCGGTCGATGATGACCTTCTCGGCCTTGCGCTTGATCATCCCGAGCATCGGGATCTTGACGTCGACGGTCAGCTGGTAGGTGACCTCGGTGCGCTTGCCGCCGTCCAGCGGGGCGAGCCGGTACGAGCCGTCGAGCTGGCGCAGCATCTGCGACTTGTCCAGGGTCCAGCTGACCTCGTCCGCGCCCTTCCAGGAGTAGGCGAGGGTGTGGTCGTCCTTGATCGCGCCCGCGTCGAGCAGCAGCCGGACCTTCTCGGCGCGGCCCTCGGCGTCGGTGGCCAGCACCTCGGCCTCCTTCACCTCGCCGGTCCACTCGGGGTAGCGGGCGAAGTCGGCGATCACGGCCATCACGTCGGCCGGCGCCGCCTCGATCGTGATGCTCGAGCTGGTGTGTTCGGCCATGGCGGTCGCCCCTCCAGGGATTGTTCGAGGAAGTGTGCGGCCTACGGCCGCCGCGTGCAGGCTACCGTGCGTGCGGAGGTCGCCACTCCAGGGCCCGGGCTCACCACTCCAGGGCCCACGGCCTGCCGGTGGCGGCGAAGTGGCCGACGTTCACGCATTCCGTGCCGCCGATCCGCATCCGCCGGGCCAGCGGCTGGTGCACGTGTCCGAACAGCGCGTACCGCGGCCTGGTCCGCCGGATCGCCGCGAGCAGTGCCTCGCTGCCCCGTTCGAACCGGCGCGCGACCGTGTCGTAGCAGAGCTCCGGCACCTCCGGCGGGATGTGCGAGCACAGCACGTCCACCTCGCCGAGCGCCTCGACCTTGGCGGCGTACTCCTCCTCGTCCACCTCGTACGGGGTGCGCATCGGGGAGGGCAGTCCGCCTCCGACGAACCCGAAGACGCGGCCGCCGATCTCCACCCGCTGCCCGTCGAGGACGGTGGTGCCGGGGCCGGCGTACTCGGACCACAGACCCGGGACGTCGACATTGCCGTAGGTGGCGTACGTGGGCTGTGGGAACGCGGCGAACATCTCGGCGTACTGGCGGCGCACCGCGCCCTCGATCAGCAGTTCCCGGTCCAGCCCGGCCCACAGCCGGCGCCCGAGGTCGCGGGCCTCGTCGAAGCGGCGCTCGGTGCGCAGCTCCACGATCCGGTCGGCGTTCTCGACCCCGAACAGGTCGGGGAAGATGCCGCGCGAGTGGTCGGCGTAGTCGAGGAAGAGCACGAGGTCACCGAGGCAGATCAGCGCGTCGGCGCCGTCGCCGGCCCGGGCGAGCGCCTCGGCGTTGCCGTGGACGTCGCTGACGACGTGAACGCGCGTGCTGCTTTTCCTGCCACCCATGCGCCCCACCCTAGGGGCGCCCGGGAGCCGCGGGTAGATGGGGCCCGCACAGGCGGCCTACCTGCGGTTACTTCCGAGTCGCAAACGGGGTCGACTACTGTCGGCATGGCAGAGCCGTGCCATGTGACGCACGGAACATCTGGCCGGTTCCCTCTATCCGGAACCCACTACCGGTGGGTAACGTCCGGTCGGTCCACATGGTGGCGATGGCGCCCAGAGGAGCAGCAGTCTTGCGCGAGTTCAGCCTTCCGGCCCTGTACGAGGTCCCGTCGGACGGGAACCTGACGGATCTCATCCGCCGCAACGCCGCTCAGCATCCCGACACCGCAGTCATGGGCCGCAAGGTCGACGGCGGCTGGCAGGACGTGACGGCGACCGAGTTCCTCGCCGAGGTGCGGGCCGCAGCGAAGGGCCTGATCGCGGCCGGCATCCGGCCGGGCGACCGCGTCGCGCTCATCTCGCGCACCCGCTACGAGTGGGTGCTGCTCGACTTCGCGATCTGGAGCGCGGGCGGCGTCACCGTCCCCGTGTACGAGACCAGCTCGCCCGAGCAGATCCAGTGGATCCTCGGCGACTCCGGCGCCGTCGCCGTGATCGTCGAGAGCCCGGACCACAGCGCGGCCGTGGCCTCGCTGCGCGACCGGCTGCCGGAGCTGCGCGAGGTCTGGGAGATCGAGCAGGGCGCGCTCGCGGCGCTGAACGCCGCGGGCGGCGAGGTCACCGACGCCGAGGTCGACGAGCGCAGCTCGCTCGCGAACGCCGACGACCCGGCCACCATCGTCTACACCTCGGGCACCACCGGCCGCCCCAAGGGCTGCGTGCTGACCCACCGCAACTTCTTCGCCGAGTGCGGCAACGTGGTGGAGCGCCTGAGCCCGCTGTTCCGCACCGGCGAGTGCTCCGTGCTGCTCTTCCTGCCCGCCGCGCACGTCTTCGGACGCCTGGTGGAGGTGGCCGCCGTACTGGCGCCGATCCGCCTGGGCTGCGTACCGGACATCAAGAACCTCACCGACGAGCTGCAGTCCTTCCGCCCCACGCTGATCCTCGGCGTGCCGCGCGTCTTCGAGAAGGTCTACAACTCGGCCCGCGCCAAGGCCCAGGCCGACGGCAAGGGCAAGATCTTCGACGCGGCGGCCGAGACGGCCATCGCGTACAGCCGGGCGCTGGACGCCCCGGGCGGCCCGTCCTTCGGCCTGAAGCTGAAGCACAAGCTGTTCTCGAAGCTCGTCTACAGCAAGCTGCACACGGTCCTCGGCGGGCGCGGCGAGTACGCGATCTCCGGCGGCGCCCCGCTGGGCGAGCGGCTCGGCCACTTCTTCCGCGGCATCGGCTTCACGGTTCTGGAGGGCTACGGCCTGACGGAGTCCTGCGCGGCCACCGCCTTCAACCCGTGGGACCGTACGAAGATCGGTACGGTCGGCCAGCCGCTGCCGGGCTCCGTGGTGCGCATCGCCGACGACGGCGAGGTGCTGCTGCACGGCGAGCAGATCTTCAAGGAGTACTGGAAGAACGAGACGGCGACCGCCGAGGCGCTGACCGACGGCTGGTTCCACACCGGCGACGTCGGCACCCTCGACGAGGACGGCTACCTCTCGATCACCGGGCGCAAGAAGGAGCTCATCGTCACGGCGGGCGGCAAGAACGTGGCCCCCGCGGTGATCGAGGACCGGATCCGGGCGCACGCGCTGGTCGCGGAGTGCATGGTGGTCGGCGACGCGAGGCCGTTCGTGGCCGCGCTGGTCACGATCGACGAGGAGTTCCTGGGCCGCTGGGCCGCGGAGCACGGCAAGCCGGCCGGGGTCACGGCCGCGGAGCTGCGCGAGGACGCGGACCTCATCGCCGCCGTCCAGCAGGCCGTGGACGACGGCAACGCGGCGGTTTCCAAGGCGGAATCGGTGCGGAAATTCCGCATTCTGCCCTCCCAGTTCACGGAGGAGTCGGGTCACATCACGCCTTCGCTGAAGCTGAAGCGGAATGTGGTGGCGAAGGACTTCGCGGACGAGATCGACGCCCTGTACCGGGGCTGAGGCCCGACGGCTAGCGCGGGTCCTCCGCGAGGATCCGCGCGATGTTCCGTTCCGCGAGCGCGGTGATGGTGACGAACGGGTTCACCCCGAGCGAGCCCGGGATCAGGGAGCCGTCGACGACGTACAGCCCCTGGTGGCCCTTGGCGCGGCCGTAGTTGTCGGTCGCGTCGCCGAGGACGCAGCCGCCGAGCGGGTGGTACGTGAAGTTGTCGGCGAAGTTCCTGTTGTCGCCGAACAGGTCGTACCGGTAGATCGTGAAATTGGCCCGGTTGATCCGGTCGAAGAGGTTCTTGGCCGCCTGGACCGACGGGGTGTTCTGGTCGCGGCGCCAGTTGAGCCGCGCCGAGTCGGTGGCCGCGTCGTACGTGAAGTGGCCGCGCTCCGGGTTCTTGGTGATGGCCAGGTACATCGAGATCCAGTGCTCGAAGCCCATCGGCAGCGGGGCGATCTCGGCGAACACCGGGTTGGCGGCGTTGTCCCAGTCGTCGATGCCCAGGGCGGGCATGGTGGCCTGGTTGCAGCCGACGGTGTCCCACAGGTGGTTGGCCCGGGCGGTCATGATGTTGCCGTTGTGGCCCCAGCCGAGCCCGACCTTCTCGCTGAGCCCGGGCAGGGTGCCCCGCTCACGGGCGCGCAGCAGGATCTCGGTGGTGCCGAGGCTGCCGGCGCCGAGGAAGAGCTGTTTGCAGCCGAGTTCCCTGACCTGGGTGACCCGTCCCGTCAGATCGCTGGTCTGCACGGTGAGCACGTAGCCGCCGGCCGGGTCCTGGCGGACGCCGACGACGCGCTGCATGGTCTCGATGGTGACGTTGCCCGTGCCGATCGCGGACGCGAGGTAGGTCTTGTCGACGCTCTTCTTGCCGAAGTTGTTGCCGTAGATGACCTCTCCGGCGAGTGCCGAGCGGGTGGCGGTGCCGGCGGCCTCGCGCTTCATGTAGTCGAAGTCGTAGACGTTCGGCACGAAGGTGGTCTTCAGGCCGGTGTTCTGGGCGTGTTTGCGGGAGATCCGGGCGAACCGGTACCACTCCGTGGACTCGAACCAGCCCGGGTCGATGTCGTTGACGCCCAGCATGGCGCGGGCGCGCGGGTAGTACGTGCCGTACATCTCGTCGGCGTCGACCTGGGGCAGCACCTCGGAGAAGTACGAGCGCCGGGGCGTCGGGGCCATGCCGCCGTTGACGAGGGATCCGCCGCCGACACCGCGGCCGACGTAGACGGACATGTCGCCGTAGTTCACGCGGTCGAGGACGCCGGGGTAGGGGCTGATGTTCCGGTTGACGACGTCGAGCCAGAGGAACTGGGCGAGCGGGGCCTCGGTGCGGGTGCGGAACCACATGGAGCGCTGGTCGGGCGCGGAGGTGGAGGGGAAGACCTTGCCGTCCGGGCCGGGGGTGTTCCAGAGCCTGCCCATCTCCAGGACGACGGTCCGTACTCCGGCCTGCCCGAGCCGGAGGGCGGCCACGGCCGAGCCGTAGCCGGAGCCCACGACGATGGCGGGGGCGTACTGCGCGGCGGGGGGTTCGGCGGCGGCGGCCGATGGGAGCCCGATGCGGGTGAAGCCGAGGGCTGCGGCGGTCTGGAGGGCGCCGATACCCAGGAAGTGACGGCGCGTCAGCTGAGGTGTCATGGCCGCATCATGGGCGGAATCAGGCCGTCCACCCAGAGGCGGTGTTGACAGACATCTGAGGAACAGTCAGGTGTGGCGGAGGATCACGGTCCGGGGTCCCCGCCCGGGACGGTCAGAGCAGTTCACGCAGCCGGTCGGCCAGCAGGTCCCAGCGCCACTTCTCCTCGACCCAGGCGCGGCCCCGCTCGCCCATGCGCCGGCGCAGCTCCGGGTCGCGGAGCAGGGCGATCACGCGCTCCGCCGCGTCCTCGGGGACCCCGCCCCGCACCACCCAGCCCGTCTCGCCCTCCAGCACCGCGTCCGGCGCTCCGCCGGAGTCGCCCGCGACCACCGGCAGTCCGGTCGCCGAGGCCTCCAGGTAGACGATGCCCAGGCCCTCCACGTCCAGCCCGCCCCGCCGGGTCCGGCAGGGCATCGCGAAGACGTCCCCGGCGCCGTAGTGGGCGGGCAGTTCGGCCCACGGGACGGCGCCCGTGAAGACCACCGAGTCCGCGACCCCGGTGGAGACGGCCAGCGCCCGCAGGTCCGCCTCGTACGGGCCCCCGCCGACCACCAGCAGTACGGCGTCCGGCACCGCGGCCAGGATCCGCGGCATCGCCTCGATCAGGGTGTCCTGCCCCTTGCGCGGGACCAGCCGCGAGACGCAGACCACCACCGGCCGGTCCGACAGCCCCAGCCGGGCCCGGATCTCCGCGCCGCCCGACCCGGGGTGGAAGGTCTTCTCGTCCACCCCCGGCGGGAGTTGCACCATCCGCGCGGCCGCCCGGTCCGTCAGCGCCGAGGCGATCCGCGAGCGCGTGTACTCGCCCAGGTACGTCAGCGTGTCCGTGCCCTCGCCGATCCGGCGCAGCAGCTGCCGCGCGGCCGGCAGCTGCGCCCAGCCCGCCTCGTGCCCGTGGGTGGTGGCCACGATCCGCTTCGCCCCGGCCCTGCGCAGCGCCGGGCCCATCAGGCCCAGCGGGGCTGCCGCCCCGAACCACACCGACTCGCAGCCGTGCTCGCGCAGCAGCCCGACGGCCCGCCGGGTCACCCGCGGGGTCGGCAGCAGCATCGTCGTACGGTCGCGCACGACCTGGAACGGCTGCTCCGCGTCGAAGGCGGCGGTGGCCTCGCGGCCCTCCGCGCCGTGCTTCCAGGTGGAGGCGTAGACGACGATCCGGTCGGGATCCAGCCGCAGTGCCATGTTGTGCAGGAAGGCCTGGATGCCGCCCGGTCGCGGCGGGAAGTCGTTGGTCACGATCAGCGTCTTGTGCATCGCCTGCCGACAGTACCGGACGCCCCGGCGCGGCCCCTCCCCCAGCCACCGGCCCGGCCCTACGGCGCGCCCAGCTCCTGGCGGAGGCTCGCCTGCCAGGCCAGGGTGAGGCCGGGCAGATCGCCGCCGACGGTCTCCTCCAGGGCCGTGGCCAGGGGCTCGCGGCCCGCCCGTTCGTAGAGGCGGACCAGCGTGGCTTCGCCCCACTTGGCCGCGATCAGCCGGCAGGCCAGCCAGGCGCCCTCGTACGCGCGGGCCAGCGCCTCGGGGTCGCCGCCGAAGGCGAACGCCCCGTCGGCGGGGAGCGCGGCCGGCAGCTCCCCGGCGCGGACCGCCCGGCCCAGCGCGGGCGCGCCCTGCTGCGCGGTGGTGGCCCCGCCGCGGTACGCCGCCCAGTCGGCGAAGCCCTCGGACAGCCACAGCGGGGTCCGGGCGGTGGTGGCGGCCCGGGTGGCCACGTGCGTGACCTCGTGGGTCAGGACCACGCCCCGGCCCGCAGCGCTGAGCTCCGCCCAGCCCTCCGGGTTGACGACGACGCGGTCGGCGGGGGCCGCAGCCGCGCCCACCCGGCCCGTCGTGACGGCCCCCATGCCCCGGTACTCGGCGGCCGGCCGGCCCAGCAGCTGCGCCATCCGCTCCAGCGAGCCCGGCACCAGCACCACCACCCGGCCCGCCCACGCCTTCGGCCAGGCGGCGCTCGCCGCGGGCACCGCCCGCTCGGCCTCCGCCGCGACCTCGGACAGGGTCTGCGGGGTCCGGCCGACGCCGAGCACCAGCGCGTGGGCACCCTTGACCACCTGCACCGGGCCCTGGTCCCACAGCTGCGGCGGCGCGCCCGGCGCGGCCCGGTCCCCGGTGACCCGCCACGCCCCGCCGTCCGCGCCGTCCCGGCTCAGCAGCACCTCGCGGGCCGACCCGGCCGGGGCCGTGTCGTAGCCGGTGAGCCGGTAGTGCAGCTCCGCCCGGGCGGTGGCCCGCTCGCCGTCGCGCCGGACCGCGGAGACCTCGTACGCCCACCCCTCCAGCGGGATCCCGGCGAGCTGCGCGGGCGGCGTCCGCGACCAGGCGGCGACGGCCTCCCGGATGTCCCCCTCGGCGGCGTCGCGCGGTGCGGGCGCCCCGCATCCGGCGAGCAGCACGCCCAGCAGGAGCGGCAGTACGCGTACGAGGAGGGGCCGACGGACCGGGGACATCCGACGATCGTACGCACGCCCCGGGCCGGGGGCGGCTCAGGGACGGGTCACGGAGGACACCGGCATCATCCCGACCGGGTCGTACCGCACCCGCGCACCCGGGTACGGGGCGTGCACCACCTGGCCGTTGCCGACGTACATGCCGACGTGGCTGGCGTCGGAGCGGTAGGTGACCAGGTCGCCCGGCTGCGCCTGCGAGAGCGGGACCCGGCGGCCCGCGTACCGCTGCGCCTGCGAGGTGCGCGGCAGGGAGACCCCCGCCTGCCGGTACGACCACACCATCAGCCCGGAGCAGTCGAACCCGGAGGGCCCGGTGGAGCCCCAGACGTACGGGCGGCCGACGGCGGCCCGGGCGGCCATCACGGCGGTCGCGGCGCGGCCCGAGGAGGGGCCGAGGGAGTTCAGCTCGGGCAGGCCCTCGGGGCGCCCGTCCGAGCGCGAGGCCCGCTCGAACTCGGCCCGCTCCTGGGTGGGCATGGCGTTGAGGAGCCGGCGGGCCGCGGCCAGCTTGGCGGTGACGGCGCGCTTCTGGCGGGCCACGTCGGCCCGTACCGTGTCGAGTTCGGCCAGCTTCTGCGAGGCCTCGTGGCGCTGCTGGGCCAGCCGGCGCTGCTCCTTGCGCAGTTCGTAGAGCTGCCGGGCCTGGCGGTCCGTCAGCCGGTTCAGCTGGGAGGCCTTGTCGAGGTACTCGTCGGGGTTCTCGGAGAGCATCAGCTCGACGACGGGGTCGATGCCGCCGGAGCGGTACTGGGCTCCGGCGAAGGCGCCGAGGAGGCCGCGCATGGTGTTGATGCGGTCCTGGCCGCGGGCCAGTGCGTCCTGGGCCCGGTCGATCTCGGTGCGGAGCCGGCCGGCCCGCTCGCCCGCCTGGTTGTAGCGCTCGGTGGCCTGTTCGGCCTCCTCGAAGAGCCGGTCGACCTGGGCGCGGGCGCCGGCCGCGGGCTCCCGCGGGAGGGCCGGGGCCGCGCTCGCCGTCGCGCCCGCCATGGCTGCCACGGCGGTGGCCGCGGCAGCGGTGGCCGCGGCGGCGGTCAGGAAGGTGACCTTGGTGTTCCTGTCGAGGCTGCCGAGCCCGGGCCGACGATGGGACGCCACTGGAGCCGCTCCCTTCCGCTTTGCGGGACCGGGTCCGCCCCCCGTGGGCGGCCGTGTGCCGGGTTCCGCGCTGGCAGACAGTAACCGCGCCGTCACACCCCGGCCAACGACCTCCGCAGGACGCATACGCCGACGCCCCGCCGGAGACGCAGGTCACCGGCGGGGCGTGTGGTCACAGCAGGGGCGCGGAATTCGCCCGGATGGGCGGTGCACGGCGCGTCCCGGGGCGGGCGCGTGGCCCTCGGGGCGTGTCAGCCGACGCGGACGCCGAACTGGAACGGCATGTTCTTCATGGCCTCGTAACGGACGCCGCCGGTCGGGTTGGAGGCGTGGAAGACCTGGCCGTTGCCCGCGTAGAGGCCCACGTGGTGCAGGTCGTCGTAGAAGAGGACCAGGTCTCCGGGCTGGAGGTCGCTCTGGTTGTAGATGCGCGTGCCGTCGTTGGCCTGCGTGGTGGTGACGCGGCTGATCTTGACGCCTGCCTGGGCGTAGGCCCACTGGGTCAGGCCCGAGCAGTCCCACGAGTCGGGGCCGGTGTCGCCCATGTGGTAGCGGTCGCCCTTCTGGGTGATCGCGGCGGCGAGGGCCGCCCCGGCCCGGCCCGAGCCCTTCACCGCACCCTTGGAGCCGGCG
Organism: Streptomyces sp. NPDC059355; assembly: GCF_042752335.1. Classification (NCBI taxonomy): domain Bacteria; kingdom Bacillati; phylum Actinomycetota; class Actinomycetes; order Kitasatosporales; family Streptomycetaceae; genus Streptomyces; species Streptomyces sp. NPDC059355. Next base: position 47,064 of record NZ_JBHYXN010000014.1, read on the forward strand.
ACGTCCGCGGCCGCCTGGCCGTCCTTGGCCGCATCGCTCTTCAACTGGCCCCGCTCCTCGGTGGTCAGCGTGTTGAGGAGGGCCTGGGCGTCGGCGAGCTTGCTCTGGGCGGCCGCCTTCTTCTCGGCGAGTTCCTTGCGGACGGCTTCGAGGTCGGCGAGCTTGCCGGTGGCTTCCTGACGCTGCTGCGCGAGGCTGCGCTGCTTGGCCTGGATCTTCGTTATCGCCTCGACCTGCTTGCCGCTCACCTGCTGGAGCGTGGAGGCCTTGTCGAGGAAGGCATCCGGGTCGGAGGACAGCAGGAGCAGCATGGACGGGTCGAGACCGCCACCGCGGTACTGGGCCGTCGCCATCGAACCGAGCGTGTTGCGCAGGCCGTTGAGCTCGTCCTGGCCGCGCGCGACCTGGTCCTGGAGCTGCGAGATCTCCTTCTCCAGCTTCTCCTGGCGCTCTTTGGCCCCGTTGAACTTCTCGGTGGCCTGCTCGGACTCCTCGTAGAGGGCGTCAACCTTGCTCTTGACCTCGTCCTTGCTCGGCTTGGCCGGGGCGGCCATGGCCGACTGGGAGGAGAGGGCGACGGCCGCGGTGGCGAGGGCGGTGAGCACGCTCACGCGGGTGCGGGTCGGCGGCTTGGGTCGACGGTGGGACGCCACGAACGCGAGCTCCTTATTCCTGGAGCCGCCGAATACGGTCGCAAGGCTCGGCAGCGCACCTCCGCCGTCACTCCGAATGAGTGAACTACCGCACGAAGGTTTGAGCCGACCCTAGTGACCTCGCTGTGATCAGTTCAAATCCTGTCGGCAAAAAACTTGGCTGCCGACCAGGTTCTTTACCTACAGCCCACGCTCTGTGCAGGGCACTTGACGGTACGTTCCCTGCCCACCCCACTAAATCGGGCATTACAGCTAGGAGTTACGAAACGCGCGAAAGCCGCTTCAGCAACAAAGCGGACGTCACGGGCCGGGCTCCGGCCTTCGCCACGCCGTCGGCCACCTCGCGGTCGGTGGAGACCACGACCACCGGCCGGCCGGGCGGTTCCGCACGCACCAGCTGGCGGATCAGCTCGTCCGCCGTCACACCGGGCTTGGAGAACAGCACCCGCACCCCGCGCGGCGGTGCGAGCAGCACCGGGGCCGCCAGTTCCGCGCCGTCGAAGACGCAGGTCATCTCCGCGCCCGTCTGTGCGGCCAGCATCGACAGCCCGCCCAGCAGCCGCAGCCGCTGCTTCTCCAGCGGCATCGTCGGATAGCCGGTCTTCGTCACGTTGTACCCGTCGACCACCAGATGGGCCTGGGGCAGTGCCAACAGCTGGTCCAGCAGCGCCGGATCGGTCTCCGACAGGGCGCGTGCCGCGATGTCCTTCGGGGTCATCCGGCCCGGCTCCACCGCGTCCACGGTGTCGGCCGGCCGCGTCGAGACCGGCGGCAGCGCCAGCTCGCGGCGCAGCCCCTGAGCCGCGTCCAGCACGGTGTCCAGCAGCAGCCGCAGCCGCATGTCCTCGACGCTGCGGCCCTCGCGGGTGGCCCGGCGGGAGGTCTCCAGCGCCGTCTCGACCTCCGCGAGGCGGGACTTGAGCCGCCGGGTCTCGCTCTCGGCGGCGGTCACCTGCGCGGCGGCCTCGCCCCGGATCCCGTCGATCACGGCGGTGACCTTGCGCAGGGCCGCCTCGCCGCGCTTCACGTCGCTCTGGGCGCTGCGCAGTTTGCGCTGAAGCGATTCCACTTCCCTGCGCGCCGCGTCCAGGTCGGCCCGCACCTGCTCGCCGCCCAGACGCTGCGCGTCCCGTGCGTGGGCCAGTTCCTCGCGCAGCCGGTCCAGTTCGCGCCGGGTCTCCTCGCCGACCCGCTCGGCGTCGGCGCGCTGCGCTTCCTCGCCCGCGGCGGCGACCAGCTTCACCCAGCCGGCCGGGCGCAGCACGTACGCGGCGGCCGCCACGTCCAGCGGGTCCGCGGCGGCCGGCGGGGCGCCGGACTCCAGGGCGCCGGCCAGCTCGGCCTGTGCCTCGCGCAGCTTCTCGGCGACGCGGCCCCGGAAGACGGCGTCCGCCTCCACCGCCGCGGCCATCGCGTTGCCGGCGAACTTGGCGCGCCGGGTCGGGGTGAACCGGGCGTACTGGCGCAGCTGCGCCGGGAGGTCCGCGACCGTCAGTCCGCCGAAGGCGTCCGAGACGAGCGCGACGACCCGGCGCCGCACGCCTTCCGGCAGCGGGCGGTCGAGCACCTCGGCGGCGTCGCCGGCCGCGTCGGCCGGCTCAGCGCCGCTTGCTGGCTCCACAATCCGTCACCCCTACCGTCATTCACCTGTGGGCGGGGCTCCGTCAGGAGTCCGCGCCCGGCCTGTCCACGAGCTCGATCTGGTCCACCGCGTTGCACCAGCGGCAGCGGACCGACTCGATGGTCTCATTGACCACCTCGCGCTCCTCGACCTTGGGCTCCCCGGCAAGATCCAGGTGGACGTACTCCACGACCTTCGACGAACGAGTGACGTCGAAACGCGTGAGGTTGCCGCACAGCGTGCAGCGCCACCGGGTGGTGTCGGTCGGCAGGGGAACCGTCATCAGGCCGCTCTCTCCTTCGTAGCTGATTCAATTAAAGCCGCCGTCCGCGTCAATCGGCGGACCGCAGCTCGTAACCCTACGGCCTGCCGGTGCTCCGGGCGGGTCCGCTTGGGTCATGCTCGATCGCATGATCGTAAAGTGGCAGGCCCTCCGGGAGGCCGCCCGGGGCCCGGTGGTCGTCCACGCGCTGATCGCCGGCTGCTGCGCGGTGTTCCTGTTCGGCCCGTCCTCGGGGCTGAATCCCGCGTACGGGACGGGCGAGCGGTTACTGGAGACGGGGACCGCGTACTTCCGGCGCTGGGGCGTGGTCCCGGACGAGCTCTTCACCGGCTCGGCGCGGGCCCTGCTGACGCCGCTCACCGCCCTGTTCGTGCACGGCAGCTGGCTGCACCTGCTCGGCAACATGCTGTTCCTGTACGTCTTCGGCGTGATGACGCAGGAGCGGATGGGGCGACCGGAGTTCCTGTCGTTCTACATCTGCACGGGATACCTGGCGCTGGCGGCGTACGCGGCGGCCAACGCCTCGTCGGACCAGACCCTGGTCGGCGCCTCGGGCGCGATCTCCGCGGTGCTCGGCGCCTTCCTCTGCCTGTTCCCTCGCGCCCGTGTGACGAGCCTGTTCCCCTTCCTCCTGTTCCTTCCGCTGCGCTTCCCGGCGTGGCTGGTCCTGCTGTTCTGGTTCGCCCTCCAGTGGGTGGCGGCGCACCGTGCGGGCAGCGGCCCCGGGGTGGCGTACCTCGCCCACCTGGTGGGCTTCTCGCTCGGCTTCGTCTACGCATGGGTGCGCTATCGGCGTACGACTAGAGTGAGGCGACCAGCGACGGCCACCGAGGGAGACAGCCAGCCGTGATCACCGCGATCGTGCTCATCAAGACCAGCGTGGACCGCATCCCCGAGATCGCCGAGTCCATCGCCGCGCTGGAAAATGTCAGCGAGGTCTACTCCGTCACGGGGACGTACGACCTGATCGCCCTGGTCCGCGTGGCCCGCCACGAGAACCTGGCGGACATCATCCCGGGCCGCATCAGCAAGATCCCGGGCGTCGAGGCGACGGACACGCACGTGGCGTTCCGCACGTACTCGCAGCACGACCTGGAAGCGGCCTTCGCCATCGGCCTCGACGCGTAGCGAGCCCTCACAGCCCGGGCAGACCCTCCCCCGGCCGGGCCGGGCGGGCCTCCTGGAGCCAGAACAGGTACCCGCGCAGGCGGTCACCGAGGTCGCCGTCGATGTGGGCCACGTAGGCGCGGGCTCCCCCGGCGGCCTCGCGCTCCTCCGCCCGCTCCGACACCGACCACTCGCGGTCCAGGCCCACGGCCCACTCCCGCACCCGGCCCCGGTCGCGCCACCACTCGCGCACCAGCTCCGGGGTCCAGTGCTCATCCCCGTCGCGCTGGAATCCGGCCATCAGGTCCTGCCAGGCGGCGGCCATGACCCGGTACGTCTCCTCGGGCGTGCGCGGCTGGCGGTATACGAACTCCTGGCCGTACTCGTCGTCGTACAGGACGTGGCCCGGCGCGACGCCCCGCCCCACCCGGCAGGTGTCGGTCGCCGCCCCGTAGAACGGCCCCGGCACATTGCGCCAGTTGCGCTCCCCCCACACGTCGTGCGAGGTGTCCCACGACACGTCGTAGGCGCGCACCCACTCCGCGAGGCCGGGGAGCGGTTCGCCCTCCACGCAAGCGTTGACGGTCGGTATCGGGTCCCAGTAGGCCATGGTCGTCGGCGTGTCACACGGCCGGGACGCAGCGGCCTTCCTCGGTGCGGTACTGCCACTTCGCCCCGTCGGCCACGAGTTCCCTGACCGCGCCGACGAAGCGGTCGACGTGCTCGTCCGGGGTGCCGGCGCCGAAGCTGACGCGGATCGCGTTCAGCGAGCGCTCGCCGGGGGCCGCCTCGGGGGCTCCGCATTCGCCCTGGGCCTGCGGCTCGCTGCCCAGCAGGGTGCGGACCAGCGGGTGGGCGCAGAAGAGGCCGTCGCGGACGCCGATCCCGTACTCCGCCGACAGCGCCGCCGCGAAGTGCGAGCTGTTCCAGCCGTCGACCACGAAGGAGATGACCCCGACCCGCGGGGCGTCGTCGCCGAAGAGGGACAGGATCCGGACGGCCGGGACCTCCGCCAGGCCCTCGCGGACCTTGGCGATCAGGTGCCGCTCGCGGGCGACGAGGTCCTCGAAGCCCGCCTCGGTCAGGGCCTTGCAGGCGGAGGCGATCGAGTACACGCCGATCACGTTCGGGGAGCCGGCCTCGTGGCGGGCCGCCGTCGTGTGCCACTCGACGTCGACGCCGCCGTCCGCGCGGCGGGCGACCTTCCGGGAGGCGCCGCCGCCGGCCAGGTACGGCTCCGCCTGCTGCAGCCAGTCCGCCCGGCCGGCCAGCACGCCCGAGCCGAACGGCGCGTACAGCTTGTGCCCGGAGAAGGCCACCCAGTCCACGTCCAGCTCCTGCACGGAGACGGGGTGGTGCGGGGCCAGCTGGGCGGCGTCCAGGACGATCCGCGCGCCGTGGGCGTGCGCCGCGGCGGCGAGCTCCTTAACCGGCCACAGCTCACCGGTGACGTTGGACGCGCCGGTGACGCAGACCAGCGCCGGACCCCAGGGCTCGCGCTCGGCGAGCGCCCGCTCCAGGGTCTCCACGGCCTGGGCCGGGGTCCGCGGCGCGTTGAGGTACGTGACCTGCGCGTCCCCCCACGGCAGCAGCGAGGCGTGGTGCTCGGTCTCGAAGACGAACACCTGGCAGTCGGCCGGCAGCACGGCGGCGAGCAGGTTCAGCGAGTCGGTGGTGGACCGGGTGAAGATCACTTGATCGGACGGACGGCAGTCGAGGAACCCGGCGACCGTCGCCCGGCTCTGCTCGAAGAGGTCCGTGGACAGCTGGGAGAGGTAGCCGGCGCCGCGGTGCACGCTGCCGTAGTACGGGGCGTACGCGGCGACGTCGTCCCAGACCCGCTGGAGCGCGGGGGCGCTGGCCGCGTAGTCGAGGGCCGCGTAGGTGACCTCGCCGCCGGTGACGAGCGGGACGGTGACGTCCCGGCCGAGCACCGGCAGCGGCTCGGCACAGGCGGGGTCGGCGGCGGCGGCGGTCACGATGTCGGTGGCGGCGGTGTTCGGGTACGTGGACATGGCGGTATCTCCCGGCGGGACAGGCTGAATGGCTTCGGACGGCCCGTACGCGGGTGCACGCGGGTGCACGCATCCCGGAAACGGGTGCGCGGATGCACAGGTGCAGTGGTACGGGAGTTGCCTCGACGCGCGGACGGCTCAGGACCGCACGGAGGGTGAAGAAGGGGCGGAGTCGCCCTATCGCATTCGCTTGCTCACGGAAAAGCTCCTCGAGAGACCAGGACCCCTGGTGTCGAGGGATCCGCGCTTGCCGCAGGCCTTTCTGCCTGCGGCCTGGTCATCACCCGGGGCACCCCGCCACGGAAGGAGGGTTGCCGGACAGCGAGCCGGGGCCAAAACGCTGTCACTCGTGACCTGGTCAGCATCCTGCCACAAGATCCCCCACGCACAAGACCCCGGTCCGCATGGTGATACGCGCGAACCGGGGTCCTGGCCGGAAACGGTCAGGCGTTGCTGGCCGCCACCCAGCGGTCCAGGGCCGCCCGGGCCGCGCCCGAGTCGACGGACTCCGCCGCGCGGGCGATCGCGGCGCGGATCTGGTCCTCCAGGGTCCCCGTGCCCGGGTCCAGGGCCACCAGCGCCGCCGCGGAGTTCAGCAGGACCGCGTCGCGCACCGGGCCCGTCTCGCCGGCCAGCAGCCGGCGGGCGACGTCCGCGTTGTACGAGGCGTCCGCGCCCCGCAGCGCCGAGACGTCGACCAGCGCGATGCCGACGTCACGCGGGTCGAACGACTGCTCGTCCACCCGGCCGTCGCGCACCCACCACACCCGGGAGGTCGCCGTCGTCGTCAGCTCGTCCAGGCCGTCGTCCCCGCGGAACACCAGCGCCGAGGAACCCCGCTCCGCCAGCACGCCCGCCACGATGGGGGCGACCCGCGCGTCCGCCACGCCCGTGGCCTGCGCCCGTACCCGCGCCGGGTTGGTCAGCGGGCCCAGGAAGTTGAACGTGGTGCGGATGCCCAGCTCCTTGCGGGCCGCCGCCACGTGCCGCAGCGCCGGGTGGAACTTCACCGCGAAGCAGAAGGTGATGCCGGCCTCCTGCGCGACCTCGACCACCCGCGCCGGGGTGAGGTCCAGGTTGACCCCGAGCTTCTCCAGCACGTCCGAGGAGCCGCTCGCGGAGGACGCGGCACGGTTGCCGTGCTTGACCACCTTCGCGCCCGTACCGGCCACCACGATCGAGGACATCGTCGAGATGTTCACCGTCTTGGCGCCGTCGCCGCCCGTGCCGACGATGTCCACCGTCCGGCCCGGCACCTCGATCAGGTTGGCGTGCCCGTACATGGACCGCACGAGGCCGTTGATCTCCGCGACCGTCTCCCCCTTGGCCCGCAGCGCCACCACGAAGCCGGCGATCTGGGCGTCCGTGGCCTCTCCGCGCATGATCCGGTCCATGGCCCAGGCGGTCTCGTCCGCGCGCAGGTCCTGGCCGGACAGCAGGGCATCGAGGACGCCCGGCCAGCCGCGGGCCGCCACGCTGTCGCCGCCTGCCGGGGTCGCAACGTTCATGGTCCGCTCCTGCTGTTGATCGGCCACCCGATGTCGGGGCCCACTCGAATGGGAAGGGGTTCAGCCTATCCAGCCCCGGGGACGGCAAAGAGCCCCGTCCGGACACTGGACGGGGCTCTTGCCGTGGCGACACCAGGACTGACCTGAATCAGTCCCTCAAGCGGGATCAGTGGTGGCCGTGGCCGCTCTGGATCTCCTTGTACTCCTCCACCGTGGGCTTCGGAATCTGGCTGTCCTCCGCGTAGTAGCCCTTGCTGAGCTTCGCGCGGAGCTTCTCCATGCGGCCGACCTTGCGCTCGACACCGTTCTCGTCGACCGTCGGGCCGATCTCGACCGGCTTGTACTGCTCGTGCGCGGTCAGCGTGTGCAGCTTGCCCTGGGTCAGCGGCTCGTGGATCTCGACGAACTCACCGTGCGGCAGGCGCTTGATGATGCCGGTCTCGCGACCGTGCAGCACCTTGTCCCGGTCCCGGCGCTGGAGGCCGAGGCAGATCCGCTTGGTGATGACGAAGGCGATGACCGGGCCGACGAAGAAGCCGATACGGGCGAACCAGGTGATGTTGTTGATCGACAGGTGGAAGTACTGCGCGAACATGTCGTTTCCACCGGCGATCAGCAGGATGACGTACCACGTCAGCCAGGCCACACCGAAGGCCGTACGGGTCGGGACGTTGCGCGGGCGGTCCAGGATGTGGTGCTCGCGCTTGTCCCCGGTGACCCAGGACTCGATGAACGGGTAGACCGCGATCGTGGCCAGTACCAGCGGGAAGACCACCAGCGGGATGAACACGCCCAGGACGAGCGTGTGGCCCCAGAGGTTGATCTCCCAGCCGGGCATCGCACGGATGAGGCCCTCGGAGAAGCCCATGTACCAGTCCGGCTGCGCGCCGGTGGACACGTGGTCCGGCCGGTACGGGCCGAGCGCCCAGATCGGGTTGATCGAGGCGATCGCCGCGATGGCCGCGATGACACCGAAGACCAGGAAGAAGAAGCCTCCGGCCTTGGCCATGTAGACCGGCAGCAGCGGCATGCCGACGACGTTGTTGTTCGTCTTGCCGGGACCCGCGAACTGGGTGTGCTTGTGGTAGAAGACCAGGATCAGGTGGGCCACCAGCAGGCCCATCATGATGCCGGGCAGCAGCAGGATGTGGATCGAGTAGAACCGCGCGACGAAGTCGCCGCCGGGGAACTCGCCGCCGAAGAGGAAGAACGACAGGTACGTGCCGACGATCGGCACGGACAGGATCGCGCCCTCCATGAAGCGGACACCGGTGCCCGAGAGCAGGTCGTCCGGCAGGGAGTAACCGGTGAAACCGGTGAACATGCCGAGGACCAGCAGCAGGAAGCCGAAGATCCAGTTGACCTCGCGCGGCTTGCGGAACGCGCCGGTGAAGAACACGCGCATCATGTGCACGAGCATCGCCGCGACGAAGATCAGCGCCGCCCAGTGGTGGATCTGCCGGATGAGCAGACCGCCGCGGACCTCGAAGCTGATGTTCAGGGTCGAGGCGAAGGCCTCGGACATCTGGACACCCTGCATCGGCACGTACGAGCCGTGGTACACGACCTCGTTCATGCTCGGGTGGAAGAACAGCGTCAGGTACACACCCGTGAGGATGATGATGATGAAGCTGTAGAGGCAGATCTCACCCAGCATGAAGGACCAGTGGTCCGGGAAGATCTTGCGCATGTTGGACTTGGCCAGGCTGTAGATGCCCAGGCGTCCGTCCGCCCAGTCCGCTACCCGCTCGCCCTTGGAGGGCGCCGGCCGCTTTGTGTCAGTGGCAGTGCTCATCCGCGCTCCCAGAATGCAGGACCGACGGGCTCTTCGAAGTCGCCGAGCGCTTCGAGGAAGCCTTCACCGTTCACGCCGATCCGCAGCTGCGGAAGCGCGTGGCCGGCCGGACCGAAGATGACTCGGGCGCCGTCGGAGAGGTCGAAGGTGGACTGGTGGCACGGGCAGAGCACGTGGTGGGTCTGCTGCTCGTACAGGCTGATCGGGCAGCCGACGTGGGTGCAGATCTTCGAGTAGGCCACGATGCCCTCGTGGGACCACTCGAGTTCCTGCTTGTCCTTGATGTCATCCGGCTTGATGCGGACGATCATCAGGGCGGCCTTGGCGATCTGCGTCTGGAAGTCGTGCTGCTCCTCCTCCAGGCCCTCGGGCCTGGCGAAGGTCAGCGAACCGACCAGCACGTCCTCGGGACGCAGCGGCTCGTTCGTGTTGTCGTTGATGAGCAGCTTGCCCTTGGCCCACACGGTCTTGCGCAGCTTCTCCTCGGGCAGCGGGCCCAGGTCGCGCATGATCATGAGAGCGGACAGCGGCAGCATCGACAGCGCGCCCAGCATGGTGTTGCGGATCAGCGGGCGGCGGGCGATGCCCGACTCCTGCGCGCCGTCGGCGAAGTCCTGCATGACCTTCGCCTTGAGCTCCGGCGGCGCCGCGATCTCGTGGCGCTCGTCGGCGACCTCCACGTCGGACATCAGGGTGCGGGCCCAGTGGACCGCGCCCGCGCCGATGCAGAAGAGGGCCGTGCCCAGGGTCAGACCGAGCGCGAAGTTCAGCGCGCTCACCTTCCCGATCGGGAAGATGTAGACGATCTTGTCGACCGGGAGGATCACGTACGAGGCGATGAAGCCGATCGTGGCCAGCATCGACAGCGTGAACAGCATCGCCACGGTGCGCTCGGAGCGCTTCGCGGCCTGCTCGTCGATGTCCTGGATACGGGGCTTGTGGACCGGAAGGCCCGGGTCGGCGAACGGATCGTCCGCGACTGCTACGCCACCGTGGTGCGCGTCGCCCTGCTCGCTCGGCAGGTGCTTCTCTTCGGGAATGTCTTGGCTACTCATGACTTCTTGGCCTTAGCGGTGTGGGCCGCGACCCAGACGGCGACAGCGATCAGCGCACCCAGACCGAAGATCCAGCCGAACAGACCCTCGGAGACGGGGCCGAGGCCGCCGAGCTTGAGACCACCGGGGCTGGTCGACTTGTCGCCGTTCACGTGCTCGAGGTACGCGATGATGTCCTTCTTCTCCTTCGTCGGCATGGTGCTGTCCGGGAAGGAGGGCATGTTCTGCGGGCCGGTGAGCATGGCCTCGTAGATGTGCTTCGGCGAGACGCCCTCGAGGTTCGGGGCGTACTTGCCGTTCGTCAGCGCGCCACCCTCGCCGGTGAAGTTGTGGCACTGCGCGCAGTTGTTGCGGAAGAGCTCACCACCCCTGGCGATGTTGGCGCCCGCCGGGTCGTACTGCTTCTCGGTCGGCACGCTGGGGCCGGCGCCGAGGGAGGCGATGTAGGCGGCGAGCTGGTCGATCTGCGCCTGGTCGTAGATGACCGGCTTCTTCGGCACCTGCACGCCGGGCTGCTGGGCGGGCATGCGGCCCGTGCTCACCTGGAAGTCGACGGCCGCGGAGCCGACGCCGACCAGGCTGGGGCCGTCAGTGGAACCCTGACCGCCGGTTCCGTGGCAGCTTGCGCAACCCACGGCGTAGAGCTTCTGGCCCTCCTCGATGGCGAGGGACTGGGCGGTTTCATCGGCCTGCGCCTTGCCCGCGGGGGCGAAGGCGGCGTACAGCCCCCCAGTGGCCGCCAGCGCGAGGAGTAGAACGACGACCGCCGCCAGCGGATGGCGTCGTCGTGCGGAGAGCTTTTTCACGGATTACCCCGGTGTCAGGATCTTCTGCGTCGGTGTTTCTGGATGGAGTGCCGGGTCTCGCCCGGTGACGTGTTCGCTACTTGATCAGGTAGATCGTCGCGAAGAGGCCGATCCAGACGACATCGACGAAGTGCCAGTAGTAGGACACGACGATGGCCGACGTGGCCTGTTCGTGGGTGAACCTCTTGGCCGCGTACGTCCGGCCGAGGACCAGCAGGAAGGCGATGAGACCGCCCGTCACGTGCAGACCGTGGAAGCCGGTGGTCAGGTAGAACACCGAGCCGTACGGACCTGACTTGAGAGACATGCCCTCGTGCTTGACCAGCTCGGTGTACTCGAACACCTGGCCGCCAATGAAGATCGCACCCATGACGAATGTGATCATGAACCACGACCGGAGCTTCTTCACGTCACCGCGCTCGGCGGCGAATACGCCGAGCTGGCAGGTGAGGGAGGAAAGCACCAGGATCGTCGTGTTCGTCGCCGAGAAGGGCAGATTCAAGGCCGAAGCCTGCTCTGTCCAGTACTCGGCACCTGTCACGGATCGCAGGGTGAAGTACATCGCGAAGAGGGCCGCGAAGAACATCAGCTCGGAACTCAACCAGATGATGGTTCCGACGCTGACGAGGTTCGGCCGGTTGACCGTCGGGTGCGCGTGCCCGGTATCTACTGTCGTTGCTGTCGCCACGACCGACATTATGTCGGTCGCTTATCCCGCCCTCACCCCGGGGGGTGCCGTTCGGAGTGTCAGGGGCGTGTGCAAGGCCCGAACGGCCCATCAGATCGGCCCGGGGGCCTTCATCGGCGAGGCTGTCCGAACCGATGTTGACACCGGGTCGGACGGAGTAGCATCCCGCGCAACATCAACGTGATTCACGGCACCGTGGAGGAACGAAATGCGGTCGACTGCACGGGTTCTGGTCTACAGCGACGACGCGAGCACCCGCGAGCAGGTGCGGCTGGCGGCCGGGCGCAGGCCGGCCGCGGACCTGCCACCGGTCGAGTTCGTGGAATGCGCCACTCTCCCGGCCGTCCTGAGCGAGCTGGACGCGGGCGGGATCGACGTGTGCGTGCTGGACGGCGAGGCGGTCCCGGCCGGCGGCATGGGCGTGTGCCGGCAGATCAAGGACGAGATCTTCCGATGCCCGCCGGTACTGCTGCTGATGGGGCGTCCGCAGGACGCCTGGCTGGCCACCTGGAGCCGCGCGGACGCGGCGGTGACCCTTCCGGTCGACCCGGTGGAGTTCGCCGACGCCCTGGCGGGCCTGGTGCGTTCCCGGCTGTCGTCGGCCGCGTGACGCACGGCCGACGCCGGCGCGCCGTCATCCGTACGTACGGACTTCGGCACGCCGGCGTCGGTCGTACGGGCCGGCCGGGTCCGCGCCCGGAGCGCGGGCCCGCCGCGCTCAGACCTGCGGGCGCAGCCGGGCCTGGTCGATCGGACTGCGGCCTTCCTGGGTGCCCTTGAGGAGGGCGCTGCCGTCGCGCCACTCCTTCCAGTCCAGGTTCCAGTCGCCGAAGCCGTTGCCGAAGGGCTCCATGTCCTCGCCGATACTGTTGACCACCCGGACGATGTCGCCCTCGGTGATGTTCTCGTAGAACCAGGCGGCGTTGCTCGTGCTCATGCCGGTGCAGCCGTGGCTGACGTTCTCGGAGCCCTGCGAGTCCAGGGACCACGGCGCGGCGTGCACGTATTCACCACTCCAGGTGACGCGGGTCGCGTAGTAGACGGGCAGGTTGTAGTACTCGCTGCCGCCGATGCCCACGGTGTCGCCGCGCATCTGGACGAAGTACTGCTTGCCGAGCACCACCTTGACCCCGTTGCGGGTGGAGAAGCCGGGCTTTCCGGTGGTCACCGGAATGGTATTGATCACTTCTCCGTTGCGCTCGAACGTCAGGTAGTGCGCGGAGGCGTCCGTGGTGACCTCGACGCGGTCCCCGATCTCCAGCGTCAACGGCGTGGCGGCGGCCCCGTGGAGCTCGTCGTTGATCTTGATGCCCTCCAGATTGCTCCGTACGGAGACGGTGGAGTGCGCGGGCCAGTAGTCCTTGGGGCGGAAGTGCAGGTTCTTGTCGTCCACCCAGTGCCAGGCGCCCTCGACGCCCGCCGGCGTGCTGACGACCAGGCCCCGCTCCACGATCGCCCGGGCGGCCTTGTCCGTGATGGGCTCGTTGAGTACGGCCGTGAGGGGCTGTCCGACGCCGTACTTGCCCTCGTCCGGCCCGAATTCGACCTTGAGGACCTTCTCGGCCGGAGTCGTCTCGAACGTCAGCCTGCGCTGCCCCGGAGCGCCTCGCTCGTCCTCGGTGTTCACCAGGACCGTGTAATGGACGCCGGCGGCCATCGGGGCGGTGCTGTGCCAGCGGTCGCCCTTGGCGCTCAGCTCGCCCGCGAGGCGGCGTCCCTGGGCGTCCACGGCGGACACGTCGGTGATCCGGCTGCCGCCGGTGCCCTTGGCGGTGATCTCCAGGGGCTTCTCGGGGTCGACGGGCCGCTTGCCGGGCGGCTGGTTGAAGACGACCTGGTCGCCCGCGTCGTACGGGCGGGCTGACAGCGGGTTGCCCCCGGGCCCGCAAGCGGTGGCGCCGGCCCCGAGCGACGCCACCAGCACAGAGCAGCTGACTACCGTCCAAAGACGCGGTGAGTGGTTCATGGAGCCCACGCTATGAAGGTATGACCATTGCTGCGCGCGGGGTGACTGCAAACGAGGGGCCCGGACTCCTCCATTGGAGGTGTCCGGGCCCCTGGTCCTGTCTCGGTGCTGCGGTCCTACTGGTTCTGGTTCTCACCGCGGTAGTACTCGTACACCCAGCCCCACAGACCGATCAGGATCAGCGGAGCGGAGAAGTACATGAGCCACCAGCCGAAGATGACGCCCATGAAGGCGAAGGCGCCACCGATCGCCAGCGAGAGCGGCTGCCAGCTGTGCGGGGAGAAGAACCCCAGCTCGCCCGCCTCGTCGGCGACGTCGGCCTCCAGGTTGTCCTGGGCCATCTCGTCGACACGCTTGGCCGTGAAAGCCAGGTAGTAGCCGATCATGACGCTCAGGCCGAAGGCCAGGAAGAGCGCGGTGGTACCGACGGGCTCCTTCGACCACACGCCGTACACGACGGCCATGATCAGGATGAAGAAGGAGAGCCAGAGGAACATCTTGCCCTGGATCTTCACTTGCCGGCCTCCTTGCCACCGGTGACGGCCTTGGCGGCGACGCTGTGGTCCTCGAGGTGGTCGAGGGCTGCGATCTCAGGGTGGTGCAGGTCGAACGCCGGCGACTCGGAACGGATTCGCGGCAGGGTGAGGAAGTTGTGCCGCGGCGGCGGGCAGGACGTCGCCCACTCGAGCGAACGGCCGTAACCCCACGGGTCGTCGACCTCGACCTTCTTGCCGTACTTCGCCGTCTTCCAGACGTTGTACATGAACGGCAGCATCGACATGCCCAGCAGGAAGGAGCTGATCGTCGAGATCGTGTTCAGGGCGGTGAAGCCGTCGGCCGCGAGGTAGTCCGCGTAACGGCGCGGCATGCCCTCGGCGCCCAGCCAGTGCTGCACCAGGAACGTGCCGTGGAAGCCGATGAACAGCGTCCAGAAGGTGATCTTGCCGAGGCGCTCGTCCAGCATCTTGCCCGTGAACTTCGGCCACCAGAAGTGGAAGCCGGCGAACATCGCGAACACCACGGTGCCGAAGACGACGTAGTGGAAGTGCGCGACGACGAAGTACGAGTCGGAGACGTGGAAGTCCATCGGGGGCGAGGCCAGGATGACGCCGGTCAGACCACCGAAGGTGAAGGTGATCAGGAAGCCGATCGTCCAGAGCATCGGGGTCTCGAAGGACAGCGAGCCCTTCCACATGGTGCCGATCCAGTTGAAGAACTTCACACCGGTCGGTACCGCGATCAGGAAGGTCATGAAGGAGAAGAACGGAAGCAGCACGCCGCCGGTGACGTACATGTGGTGGGCCCACACGGTCACGGAGAGGCCGGCGATCGAGATCGTCGCGGCGATCAGGCCGATGTAACCGAACATCGGCTTGCGGGCGAAGACCGGGATGATCTCGGAGATGATTCCGAAGAATGGCAGCGCGATGATGTACACCTCTGGGTGTCCGAAGAACCAGAAGAGGTGTTGCCACAGCAATGCGCCGCCGTTGGAGGCGTCGAATACGTGGGCGCCGAACTTGCGGTCGGCCTCCAGCGCGAAGAGCGCGGCGGCCAGCACCGGGAAGGCGAGCAGGACCAGGACACCGGTCAGCAGCACGTTCCAGGTGAAGATCGGCATGCGGAACATCGTCATGCCGGGGGCGCGCATGCAGATGATCGTGGTGATGAAGTTGACCGAGCCGAGGATCGTACCGAAGCCGGAGAAGGCCAGACCCATGATCCACATGTCGGCGCCGATGCCCGGCGAGCGGACCGCGTCCGACAGCGGGGAGTAGGCGAACCAGCCGAAGTCGGCGGCGCCGTTCGGCGTCACGAAGCCGGCCACCGCGATGGTCGAGCCGAAGAGGTACAGCCAGTACGCGAACATGTTCAGCCGCGGGAACGCCACGTCGGGCGCGCCGATCTGCAGCGGCATGATCCAGTTCGCGAAGCCCGCGAAGAGCGGGGTGGCGAACATCAGCAGCATGATCGTGCCATGCATGGTGAACGCCTGGTTGAACTGCTCGTTCGACATGATCTGCGTGCCCGGACGGGCCAGCTCTGCACGCATGAAGAGCGCCAGCAGACCGCCGATGAGGAAGAACACGAACGACGTGACCAGGTACATCGTGCCGATGGTCTTGTGGTCGGTAGTGGTCAGCCACTTCACGACGACATTGCCCGGCTGCTTGCGCCGTACCGGCAGCTCGTTTTCATACGAGTCGGCGGCGGCACCCTGAGATTCGTTGAGGATGCTCACAGTTTGTTCGTCTCCGCATTCCGGGCCGGGTCAGTCTGCTTGATGCCGGCCGGGAGGAAGCCGGTCTGCCCCTTCTCGGCCAGTTCCTTGAGGTGCGCCCGGTAGGCCTCGGGCGAGACGACCCTGACGTTGAAGAGCATCCGGGAGTGGTCGACGCCGCAGAGCTCGGCGCACTTGCCCATGAAGACGCCCTCTTCGGAGGGGGTGACCTCGAAAACGTTGGTGTGGCCCGGGATCACGTCCTGCTTGAACAGGAAGGGGACCACCCAGAAGGAGTGGATGACGTCGTTCGACGACAGGATGAAGCGGACCTTCTCGCCCTTGGGGAGCCAGAGGGTCGGCCCCGGGTTGCCCGTCTCCAGGTTCCGGTCGCCGGGAACGCCCTTCTCGTAGACGCCTTCGGCGCCCGCGGGGAATTCCTTGGTGAAGCGGTCCGGGATGTTGGCGAGCTCCTTGGGGACCTCGCCGGCCTTCGGGGTCGCCGCGTCTCCGTCGACGTTCTCGACGTAGTTGAAGCCCCAGCTCCACTGGAAACCGATCACGTTGATCGTGTGAGCCGGCTTCGGGGTGAGGGCGAGCAGCTTCGACTCGTCACGCGCGGTGAAGTAGAAGAGCACCGAGACGATGATGAGCGGGACCACGGTGTACAGCGCCTCGATGGGCATGTTGTACCGGGTCTGCGGGGGGACCTCCACCTTCGTCCGGCTGCGCCGGTGGAAGATGATGCTCCAGATGATCAGGCCCCAGACCAGGATGCCCGTGATGAGGGCAGCTGCCCACGACCCCTGCCACAGGGACAGGATGCGAGGCGCCTCCTCCGTGACCGGATAGGGCATTCCGAGCCGGGGGAAGTCTTGCCAGTTGTACGAGCAACCAGTGGCGGTCGCCAGGACCGCGCCCGCAGTCAGCGCCTGCAGCAGCTTCCGCCGCATCGGGCGCCGCGGCGAGCGGTCGGAGCCGTAGGGACTCACGTAGCGCCTTCCCGAGAGTCTCGGCCCGCGCGGCCGGCCGCGGCCGTATTCGGGTCGGTCGCCGGCCCTGACGCAGGCAGGGGTTTGGATGTTTATGCGGACCAAACCCTACTGGACGCTATTTGGGGTCGCGCGGGGAGGGTGCCCAACGCGCCGCTACTGCCCCCGAAGGGATGGATCCGCCGTACGGGGGACGGACCAACACCCCCTGAACGGCGGCCTCCGGAGGGCATCTGACGGCCCCTGACCTCGAACGCCCCCGGGCGCCGGTTAGCGTGGCCCGATGCCGTACTTCGACACCGCGTCCGCCGCTCCCCTGCACCCCGTGGCCCGGCAGGCGTTGCAAGCCTCCCTGGACGAGGGCTGGGCGGACCCCGCCCGGCTCTACCGGGAGGGCCGGCGCGCCCGGCTGCTGCTGGACGCGGCGCGCGAGGCGGCGGCGGAGGCCGTGGGCTGTCGCCCCGACGAGCTCGTGTTCACTCCTTCGGGGACGCACGCGGTTCACACGGGGGTCGCGGGAGCGCTCGCCGGGCGCCGGCGCGTCGGCGGTCATCTGGTCGTATCGGCGGTCGAACACAGTTCTGTACTCCACGCGGCGGACGCGCACGAGGCCGCCGGCGGGACGGTGACCCACGTCCCGGTGGACCGCGCGGGCGCGGTGTCCGCGACCGGGTACGCCCGCGCACTGGACGCGTCGACGGCCCTGGCCTGCCTCCAGTCGGCCAATCACGAGGTCGGCACCGTCCAGCCGGTGGCGGAGGTGGCCGAGGTCTGCGCGGCGGCCGGGGTGCCGCTGCTCGTGGACGCGGCGCAGACCCTGGGCTGGGGCCCGGTGGAGGACGGCTGGTCGGTGCTCACCGCGAGTGCGCACAAATGGGGCGGACCGGCGGGGGTCGGGCTGCTGGCGGTCCGCAAGGGCGTCCGCTTCTCCCCCCAATTCCCTGCGGACGAAAGGGAGTCGAGGCGCTCACCCGGTTTCGTGAACCTCCCGGCCGTCGTGGCGGCGGCGGCCTCGCTGCGCGCCGTACGGGCCGAGGCCGAGGCGGAGGCGGCCCGGCTGCGGATCCTGGTGGACCGCATCCGGCGGCGCGTGGCCCGGCTGGTGCCCGACGTGGAGGTGGTCGGGGACCCGGAGCGGCGACTGCCGCACCTGGTCACGTTCTCCTGCCTGTACGTCGACGGCGAGACGCTGCTGCACGAGTTGGACCGGGCGGGCTACTCCGTCTCCTCCGGCTCCTCCTGCACCAGCTCCACGCTGACCCCGAGTCATGTGCTCCGGGCGATGGGCGTGCTGTCGGAGGGGAACGTACGGGTCTCCCTGCCGCTGGGGACCACGGCTCAGGAGGTGAACGGCTTCCTGGAGGTCCTGCCGGGGGTGGTGGCGGGGGTCCGCGCCACACTCGGCGTCGGCGAACCGGCGGCGGTGGCGCCGGTGTCGGACGCGCTGGAGATCGACGCCCTGGGCCTGCGCTGCCCCCAGCCGGTGATCGAGCTGGCCCGCGCGATCGGCACGGTCCCGGTCGGCGGCACCGTCACCGTCCTGTCGGACGACGAGGTGGCCCGCCTGGACATCCCGGCCTGGTGCGCGATGCGCGGCCACACCTACGAGGGCGAGGCCCCGCGCCCGGCGGGGGTCGCGTACACGGTCCGCCGGCGGGTCTGACCTCCAGTCCCGCCGGCGTCCGAGGAGCGGGGGGGGGTTACGCCGCGAGGTGGGCGCGGACCTCGGAGGCGGCGTCCTCGCCGTACGCCTTCGTGAAGCGCTCCATGAAGTGGGCACGGGCCAGGGTGTACTCCTGCGTGCCCAGCGTCTCGATCACGAGGGTGGCCAGCATGCAGCCGATCTGCGCCGCCCGCTCCAGGCCCACGCCCCACCCGAGACCGGTCAGGAACCCGGCGCGGAACGCGTCGCCGACGCCCGTCGGGTCCACCTTCGCCGTCTCGTCCGCGCAGCCGACCACGATCGGCTCCTCGCCGACCCGCTCGATCCGCACGCCCCGCGAGCCCAGCGTGGTCACGCGCGTGCCGACCTTGCCCAGGATCTCCGCGTCCGTCCAGCCGGACTTCGACTCGATCAGGCCCTTCTCGTACTCGTTCGAGAAGAGGTACGTCGCGCCCTCCATCAGCGTGCGGATGTTCTCGCCGTCCATCCGGGCGATCTGCTGAGAGAAGTCGGCGGCGAACGGGATCCCCCGCGTCCGGCACTCCTCCGTGTGGCGCAGCATCGCCTCGGGGTCGTCGGCGCCGATGAGGACGAGGTCGAGTCCGCCCACCCGGTCGGCGACGGCCTTCAGCTCGATCAGGCGGGCCTCGCTCATCGCGCCCGTGTAGAAGGAGCCGATCTGGTTGTGGTCGGCGTCCGTGGTGCACACGAAGCGCGCGGTGTGCAGCACCTCGGAGATCCGCACGGACTCGGTGTCGACGCCGTGCCGGTCCAGCCACGCGCGGTACTCGTCGAAGTCGTACCCCGCCGCGCCGACGAGGATCGGGCGGGTGCCGAGCTGGCCCATGCCGAAGCAGATGTTCGGGCCGACGCCGCCCCGGCGTACGTCGAGGTTGTCGACGAGGAAGGAGAGGGAGACCGTGTGCAGCTGGTCCGCGACGAGCTGGTCGGCGAAGCGGCCGGGGAAGGTCATGAGGTGGTCGGTGGCGATGGAGCCGGTGACTGCGATACGCACGGCGTGGACGCTCCTGCGGAGGACGGCGAGGGTGACAGTCAAAACTACCCGGTCGCTGCCCGGTCGCCGACCGCACGAAACTACCCCGTAGTAGGTCTTTCTTCGCCCGCCGAGCCGTGCCTACCGTGCCCCCATGACCTACACCGATGGTTTCGGGTACATGGGTATGCCCAAGGACGGCGCCGAAAAGGGCGCCTGCGACACGCGGCCCGGCTTCGCGCGGCTGCTGGGTGACTGCGCCAGGATGGCCCCGCACTGGGCGGTCCCGGCGGACCCCCGGCCGGACCGGGTGGCGCCCTCGCAGATCCACGGGATCAGCGTCCCGCCGGCCTCGGCCCGCCTGATCGCCTCGACGGCCGAGTACGGGGACTAGGGGACCGGGGAACCGGTTCGCCGTCTGTTCCGTCACAGCCGCATCAGCCACTGCGGCGAGGGCGAAGGAGCAAGCGGTGACCACCGAACAACCCGACACATCACGCGGCACACGGCGGCGGCCGGCCTGGGCCATCGGCTCGATCGCGGCCGCCGTCCTGCTCGCGGGCGGCGGTACGGCGTACTGGGCGTCGGCCGCCTCCGGAGACGGCAAGGCGGGCGCCCGTACGGGAGACAGCGCGGCCTCGGCGCCCCGCGTCGCGCCGAGCCCCTCCGGACCGGGCATCGCCCCCGGAGAGCCGGACCCGCACGGCAGCGGGGTGACGTACCGGGCCGACGTGAAGCTCCCCGACGCCCCGGCGACCGCGCCGTCCTTCGCCGTGACCGGCGAGGTCACCTCGGAGGAGGCGGCGCGGCTCGCCACGGCCCTCGGCCTGCCGGGCACCCCGCGGCTCAGCGGCGAGACCTGGCTCGCCGGGGAGGGCGCCGACGGATCCGGACCCCGGCTCACGGTGAACCACAAGGCCCCGGGGACCTGGAACTTCTCGCAGTTTCGAGGAACGGGGGGCCAGGGGACCGGCGGCGCCGGTGACGACTGCAAGCGCGGCAAGGACACCTGCGGCCCGGCCACCCTCCCCCAGGCGGACGGCGCCGACGGCAACGGCGGTGCGGCCGCCACGGGCGGCACCCCGGTGGGCGAGGAGGCCGCCAAGGCCGCGGCCGCCCCGGTGCTCGCGGCGCTCGGCCAGAGCGGGGCCAAGGTGGACGCCCGGCTCACGCAGGGCTCCGTACGCGTGGTGACGGCCGACCCGGTGATCGACGGGCTGGCCACCCAGGGCTGGTCCACGAAGATCAGCGTGGGCGCGGACTCCCGGGTGGTGGCGGGCAGCGGCGAGCTGAAGGCGCCCGTGCGCGCGGCGGAGCAGCCGGTGGTCGGGGCCGTGGAGGCGCTGGCCCGGCTGAACCGGTCCTCGGCCGGATCCGGCGGTACGGACCCGGGGCCCAGCGGCTGCGCGACCTCGGTCCCGCTGACCGCGGACACCCCGGTCGGCCCCGGGGAGACGCCGCCCTGCAACCCGGAGCCGCGGCCGATGAAGCCGCCGCGGACCGAGACGGTGAAGGGGGCTGCGCTCGGGCTGGCTCCGGGGACCGTGGACGGGGCGCGCGGCCTGGTCCCGGCCTGGCTGTTCGAGGTGGCGGGCAGCAACGGCGGGCCCGGCCGTACGGTGGCCCAGCCGGCCGGCGAGGACGCCGCGGCCGTGCCGTCGGCCCCCAAGGGCGGGCGGACCGTGCCGGGGGTCTCGTACCAGGAGGCCGACCGGAAGCTGACCGTGAACTTCTGGGGCGGGGTGTGCAGCACCTACGCCCTGGAGGCGCGGGAGGAGGCCGGATCGGTGACGGTGCGGATCACCGACACCCCGAACGAGCCGGGCCGGGCCTGCATCATGCTCGCCCAGGACATGACCGTGTCGGCGACCCTCCAGCAGCCGCTGGGCGAGCGCAAGGTGATCGACGCGACCTCGGGCAAGCCGCTCCCCCGGCAGTAGCCCGCCGCGCACGACGGAGGCCCCCGGCGCTCATGGCGCCGGGGGCCTCCCGTGTGTCCGTGCTCGCTACAGCCTTAGCTGAAGGAGTCGCCGCAGGCGCAGGAGCCGGTGGCGTTGGGGTTGTCGATCGTGAAGCCCTGCTTCTCGATGGTGTCGACGAAGTCGATCGAGGCACCGTGCAGGTACGGGGAGCTCATCCGGTCCGTGACGACCTTCACGCCGTCGAAGTCCTTGACGACGTCGCCGTCGAGGGAGCGCTCGTCGAAGAAGAGCTGGTACCGCAGGCCGGAGCAGCCGCCGGGCTGGACGGCGACGCGGAGCGCCAGGTCATCGCGGCCTTCCTGCTCCAGCAGGGTCCTGACCTTCTCGGCGGCGGCGTCGGACAGGAGGATGCCGTCGCTCACAGTGGTCTTGTCGTCCTGTACGGACATCTGCATTCACTCCCGAAGTGGGCGGCTCCCCACCCAAGGCGGGGAAACGTCGGACTCTTGCCGTCGATGGCAACCAGCGGGGCCGCGGATTCATTCCGGACCCGACGCATGTTTCAGATTTCCATGCTCGCACACCGTCGCGGGGAGGTGGACCTGACGGACCCGGAGCTTCGCCCCGGGCGAATTCGTCACATCGACACTATCGGCATCGTCAAAGTGACGTGAAGCGGCTATCATAGATAACGTCAAATAGACGAGAAGTCGAATCCGGCTTCAGAAGCCCTGCTTCGGAAGTCCCTTGTCGCGGAACAGAAAGGGTGCGTGTCGTGACCACCGCCCAGCCTTTGGACGTCCAGCCGACGCCCCTTGCCCTGCTGCTGCTCGGCCGTGAGGCCGACCCCAAGAGCGAGCGCGGGGTGGAGTGCCCCGGCGACCTGCCGTCGCCGTCGGACCCGGACCTGGTCGCGCGCGCCCGCGCGGCCAAGGAGAAGCTCGGGGACAAGGTCTTCATCCTCGGCCACCACTACCAGCGTGACGAGGTGATCGAGTTCGCCGACGTCACCGGCGACTCCTTCAAGCTGGCCAAGGACGCGGCCGCCAAGCCGGAGGCCGAGTACATCGTCTTCTGCGGCGTCCACTTCATGGCGGAGTCCGCGGACATCCTGACCTCCGACGACCAGAAGGTCGTCCTGCCGGACCTGGCCGCCGGCTGCTCGATGGCCGACATGGCCACCGCCGAGCAGGTCGCCGAGTGCTGGGACGTGCTCACCGAGGCCGGCATAGCCGGTGCGACGGTCCCCGTCTCGTACATGAACTCCTCCGCCGACATCAAGGCGTTCACCGGCAAGCACGGCGGCACCATCTGCACCTCCTCCAACGCGAAGAAGGCCCTGGAGTGGGCCTTCGAGCAGGGCGAGAAGGTGCTCTTCCTGCCGGACCAGCACCTGGGCCGCAACACCGCCGTCCGCGACATGGGCATGTCCCTGGACGACTGCGTCCTGTACAACCCGCACAAGCCGAACGGCGGCCTGACCGTCCAGCAGCTGCGGGACGCCAAGATGATCCTGTGGCGCGGCCACTGCTCCGTGCACGGCCGGTTCTCGGTCGACTCGGTCAACGACGTGCGCGCCCGCATCCCCGGCGTGAACGTCCTCGTCCACCCCGAGTGCAAGCACGAGGTCGTCGCGGCCGCGGACTACGTCGGCTCGACGGAGTACATCATCAAGGCGCTGGAGGCGGCCCCGGCCGGCTCCAAGTGGGCCATCGGCACCGAGCTGAACCTCGTCCGCCGCCTGGCGAATCGATTCGCCGCGCAGGACAAGGAGGTCGTCTTCCTCGACAAGACGGTCTGCTTCTGCTCGACGATGAACCGCATCGACCTCCCCCACCTGGTGTGGACGCTGGAGTCCCTGGCAGAGGGCACCCTCGTCAACCAGATCCAGGTCGACAAGGAGACGGAGAGCTTCGCGAAGCTCGCCCTGGAGCGCATGCTCGCCCTCCCGTAGCGGTCCCCCGCCGTACGCCCGAAGGGCCGCCCCCTCGTTCGAGGGAGCGGCCCTTCGGGCGTTCGCCGGACCGTACGTCAGACCCTGACCGGGGATTCCTCGTCCGAGGACCCGTCCGGGACCCGGACCACTGTCAGGCGGGCCGTGCGCCTGGCCTCGCGCTTCGCGCGGCGGCGCTCCTTGCGGAGCTCGATCATCGTGTAGAGGGTCGGCACCAGGAGCAGCGTCAGCAGGGTCGAGCTGACCAGGCCGCCGATCACGACCACCGCGAGCGGCTGCGAGATGAACCCGCCCTCGCCGGTCACGCCGAGCGCCATCGGGAGCAGCGCGAAGATCGTCGCGAGGGCCGTCATCAGGATCGGGCGCAGGCGGTGCCGGCCGCCCTCGATGACGGCCTCGACCACGCCCAGCCCCTGGGCCCGGTACTGGTTGACCAGGTCGATCAGGACGATCGCGTTGGTGACGACGATGCCGATGAGCATCAGCATGCCGATCATCGCCGGGACGCCCAGCGGGGTGCCGGTCACCAGCAGCAGGCCGAGCGCGCCGGTCGCCGCGAACGGGATCGACACCAGCAGGATCAGCGGCTGGATCAGCGACCGGAACGTGGCCACGAGCAGCATGAACACGATCGCGATGGCCGCGAGCATGGCCAGGCCCAGGGAGGCGAACGCGTCGTCCTGGTCGGAGGAGACGCCGCCGATGACGGCCGTGGCACCCTCGGGCAGGTCCAGCGCCTTGATCTTCGTCTGGAGCTCGGCGCCGATGGCGCCGGTGTTGTCGCCGACCGGCTTCGCCGTGATCGTGGCGGCGCGGGCGCCGTCGATCCGGGTCATCGAGACCGGGCCGGGCACCTCCGTGACCTCGGCGACGTCGCCGAGCTTGACCGGGCCGACGGGGAGCGCCTGCAGTTCGGCCAGGGTGGCGGCCGGGTGCGCGGACTTGATGACGATGTCCCGCTCGGTGTTGTCCAGTACGGCCTTGCCCGCCGGGGTGCCCCGTACGGCCTGGGCGACGATCGCGCCGAGGGCGGCCTGGTTCAGGCCCGCCTCGGCGGCCTTCGGGGTGGCGGTCACCGAGATGCGCGGAACGGACTGGGAGAGGTCGCTCTGTACGTCGGTGACGTCGTCGAGGGTGGCCACCTCGGCCCGGACCTGCTCGGCGGCCTTGGCGAGGACGTCCGCCTGGCCGGCCTTGACGACCACGCTCAGGTTCTGGCTGCCGAAGCCGCCGCCCGCCGAGATGCTGGTGTCGCCGATGCCGTCGAGCTTGCCGAGGGCGTCCTCGATGCGCTTCTTGACGCCCTCGGAGTCGCCGGAGTCCTCCAGGGTGACCTGGTACGAGGCCTGGTTGGAGCCCGTACCGCCGCCGAAGGCGGCCAGGAAGCCGGAGGAGCCGACGGTGACCTGGTAGTCCTTGACGCCCTTGACCTCGGTCAGGGTCTTCTCGACCCGCCGGGCGGCGGCGTCGGAGGCGGTCAGCGAGGTGCCCGGGGGCAGCTGCTGCTTGACCGTCAGGACGCTCTGCTCGCCCTGGTCGAAGAAGTTGGTCTTCAGCAGGGGCGCCATCCCGAAGGTGGCGACGAGGACGACGACCGCGACGGCCAGGGTGGCGATCCGGCGGCGCGTGACCAGGCCCAGGGTGCGTACGTAGAAGCCCTGGAGGCGGCTCCTGGCCTCCTTCTCCTCGGCCTCGCGCCGCGCCTTCGCCACGCTCTCGGCGTTCGCCGGGTCGATGCCCTTCGGGGCGCGCAGGAACCAGTACGAGAGCACCGGGACGACCGTCAGGGAGACGATCAGCGAGGCCAGCAGGGCCGCGGCGACGGTGAGGGAGAACGGGCCGAAGAACTCGCCGACCATGCCGCCGACGAAGCCGATCGGCAGGAAGACGGCCACGGTGGTGAGCGTGGAGGAGGTGACCGCGCCGGCGACCTCCTTGACGGCGGCGACGATCGCGGCCTCGCGCTCCTCGCCGTAGCCGAGGTGGCGCTTGATGTTCTCCAGCACCACGATCGAGTCGTCGACGACGCGGCCGATGGCGATGGTGAGGGCGCCCAGGGTCAGCATGTTGAGCGACAGGTCGCGGGTCCACAGCACGATGAGCGCGAGGACCACGGACAGCGGGATCGAGACCGCGGTGACCAGCGTCGAGCGCAGCGAGGCCAGGAAGACCAGGATCACGATCACCGCGAAGAGCAGGCCGAGCAGGCCCTCGGTGGTGAGGCCGGAGATGGACTTGGCGACGGGCGGCCCCTGGTCGCTGACGACGGTCAGCTCGGCGCCGGCACCGAGGGCGGAGCGCAGCTCGGGCAGCTTGTCCTGGACGGCGTCGGAGATCGCGACGGCGCTGCCGTCCTTGTCCATGGTGAGGACGAGGGCGAGGCTGGGCTTGCCGTTGGTGCGGGTCAGGGAGACGGCCTTGGCGGGCTCCTGCGTGACGGTGGCGACGTCGGCCAGGCGCACGGCCGGCTTGCCGGGGCCGGCGCTCAGGCGCAGGTCCTGGAGCTGCGCGACGGAGGTGTAGCCGCCGCCGACGCGGACGGTCCGGTTCTTGCCCGCCTCGTCGAAGGAGCCGGCGGGGACGGTGGCGCCGCCCGCCTGGAGGGCCTGGGCGAGGGCGGCGCCGTCGAGGCCGGCCGCCGCGAGCTTGGCGTTGTCGGGGGTGACGGCGACCTGGAGGTCCTGGACCCCGTCGACGCTGACCTGGCCGACGCCCTCGATATCCTCGAGGACGGGGACGACGGAGCGGCTGAGCTGGTCGGCGAGCGCCTGCTGGTCCCTGTCCGAGGTGACGGCGAGGACGACGGTCGGGATGTCGTCGGTGGAGCCGGCCACGACCTGCGGGTCCACCTCGGCGGGCAGCCGTACGCGGGCCCGGTTCACGGCCTGCTGGACGTCGGCGACGAGCTGCTTGGTGCCCTCGTCGCCGTAGTCGAACTTGGCCATGATGAGGGCGTTGCCCTCGCTGGCGGTGGAGGTGATGCCGGTGATGCCGTCGACGCCCTTGAGGGTGGCCTCGATCGGTTCGATGACCTGCTTCTCCACCACGTCGGGCGAGGCGCCCTGGTACGGCGCGAGCACGGACACCATCGGCAGTTCGATGGACGGCAGCAGCTGCTGCTTGAGCTGCGGGATGGCTATGGCGCCGAAGAGCAGTGCGGTGATCGACACGAGGCCGATCAGCGCTCTTTGGGCCAGGCTGAAGCGGGACAGCCAGGACATGGGTGGGATCTCTCTGCAGTGGCGTGCGCGGGGCTGGGCCTGAAGGCCGCGGGCCTTCAGCCTTCCGTACGCCGGGGCGGCGCTGCGTCGCCCCCAGGTGCCGCGTCCTTATCTGCCGCATACCGCGTCCGCAGTACACGCCCGTACTCCGCTGCTGTATCTCTCGCCGGACACTCCCTAGTCGGCCCGGGGCCGGACCAGCCCCGATTCGTAGGCGACGACCACCAGTTGGGCCCGGTCGCGGGCGCCCAGCTTGGCCATGGCCCGGTTCACGTGGGTCTTGACGGTGAGCGGGCTGACTTCGAGCCGTCCGGCGATCTCGTCGTTGGACAGGCCCGCGGCGACGTGGACGAGCACCTCGCGCTCGCGGACGGTCAGCGCGGCGAGCCGCTCGGCGTGCGCGGCGGGGGCTGCGGGGTCGGCGCCGCCGCCCTGGGCGAGGAAGGTGGCGATGAGCCCTTTGGTGGCGGCCGGGGAGAGCAGCGCCTCCCCGGCGGCGGCGACGCGGATGGCGTTGAGGAGCTCGTCGGGCTCGGCTCCCTTGCCGAGGAAGCCGGAGGCGCCGGCCCGCAGGGACTGGACGACGTACTCGTCCACCTCGAAGGTCGTCAGCATGACGACGCGGACGGCGGCGAGTTCCGGATCCGCGCTGATCATGCGGGTGGCGGCGAGCCCGTCGGTGCCGGGCATCCGGATGTCCATGAGGACGACGTCGGGCCGTGTCTCGCGGGCGAGCGCGCAGGCCTGGGCCCCGTCGGAGGCCTCTGCGACGACCTCCATGTCGGGCTCGGAGTCGACCAGCACCTTGAACGCGCTGCGGAGCAGGGCCTGGTCGTCGGCGAGCAGCACCCTGATGGTCGTCGGCGTCTCTTCCACGCCCCGCACCCTACGTGGTCCCCTCGCGCGGAAGGACCGTCAGCCCAGGGCCAGGACCACGAGGGCCGTGGTCCCCGCGATCTCGGCGAGGGCGCCGAACACGTCGCCCGTGACTCCGTCGAAGCGGCGTACGCACCGCCGGAGCAGGAGCTCCGCCGCGCCCAGGGCGATCAGGACCGCGCCCGCGCACTGGACGGCGGCGCCCGGCCCCACCGGCAGGGCGGCCGCCCCGGCCGAGGCGGCCACCAGTGCGGCGATCCCGGCGGCCGAGCTCTTGGGGAGCACCCCGGCGACCGCCGCCCCCAGCCCCTCCAGGCGGGCCGGCGGCACGCCGTCACGGGAGGCCACCGTCATGGCCAGCCGGGCGGTGACGGCCGCGATGACCGTCGCCAGGGCCCCGTGGACCCAGCTCTCGGCATAGAGGTCCGCCAGCGCCCCGGCCTGGACCAGCAGCACCAGCAGCAGCGCCACCACCCCGAAGGGGCCGATGTCGGACTGCTTCATGATCCGCAGCGCCGCCTCGGCGGGCTTCGCGCTGCCCAGCCCGTCGGCGGTGTCGGCGAGCCCGTCGAGGTGCAGCCCCCGCGTCAGTGCGGCCGGTACGGCGACGGTGACGGCCGCCGCGAGCAGCGGGCCGCCGCCCAGGACCAGCAGCAGGACCCCGGGCACGGCCGCGAGGACGCCCACGACGAGCCCGGCGAGCGGCGCGCAGGCCATGCCGGTGCGGGCCGCGGGCCGGTCCCAGCGGGTGATGCGGGCGGGCAGCACGGTGAGCGTTCCGAACGCGAAGCGCACGCCGTCGCGCAGCGAGGCGCGCTCGTCGGGCGGCGTCAGCGGCGGCTCGGGGGGCTGGTTGTCGTACGAATCTTTCATCGGCGCGAACGCTACCCGCTCACCGCGGACGGTAAATTGCCCGATACGGGAAAAATGGGAAAGCTGCCACAACAGGGGAGCCGACGGTATGGGTCACTGGTGGTACCGGAACATCGTCGAGCCGGGCAAACTCCCGCTCCTCCTCGCCCTGCTCTCGTTCGTCCTGTCGTTCCTGATCACCCGTGTGATCACGCGGATGATCCGGGCGGGGCGGGGGCCCTTCAAGAACATCGCCCCGGGCGGCGTGCACATCCACCACGTGGTGCCCGGCGTCATCCTCGTGATCATCGGCGGCTTCGGGGCCGTCGGCAGCGGCCGGCACGGTTTCGGCGCCATGCTCTCCGCCGTGATCTTCGGGCTGGGCGCGGGCCTCGTACTGGACGAGTTCGCGCTGATCCTGCACCTCGACGACGTCTACTGGAGCGAGCAGGGCCGCAAGAGCGTCGAGATCGTGGTCCTGACGGCCGCGCTGGTGGCGCTGGTGCTGGGCGGGTTCCTGCCGTTCGGCGTCGACGACCTGACCTCCGAGGAGCGGCAGAGCCGCGGGCTGATCATCATGAACACCGCCACCAACTTCTTCCTGGCCCTGATCGCCCTGTGGAAGGGCAAGGCCCGCACCGCCCTCTTCGGTACGGTCATCCCCTTCCTGGCGCTGATCGGGGCGATCCGGCTGGCCCGGCCCGGCTCCCCGTACGCGAAGAGGTTCTACGCGAAACGTCCGCGGGCCCGCGCCAAGGCCAATCTGCGCGCCTTCCACCACGACCGGCGCTGGGCGATCCCGCGCCGCAAGTTCGAGAACTTCATCGGCGGGACCCCCGATCCGGAGCGGGCACAGATCTCGAAACCGACGAAGCACTGAAGACGACGGCGCCCGGCCCGCCCCCGAAGGGGCCGGGCCGGGCGCCGTCACGTCAGGATCAGCCCGGGATCAGGCCGTCGTCGCTGAGCATCTCCCTGACCTCGTCGAGCGAGGCGTCCGGCGCGGGGAGGATCAGCTCGGACGGCTCCAGGGCGTCGTCCGGCAGCGGCGCGCCGAGCTGCCGTACGGCGTCGAGCAGCGCGCCCAGCGTGCGCCGGAAGCCCTCCTCGTCACCGCTCTCCATCTCCGAGAGCAGCTCGTCGTCCAGCTTGTTGAGCTCGGCGAAGTGGCCGTCGGCCACCTTCACCTGTCCTTCCCCCATGATGCGGACAATCATGACGGACCCCGTCCTACTGCTTGTCGAAGCGGTGCTGGGTCTGGGAAGGCTGCTGGGCGTTGCCCTGGGCACCGCCCTCGATGGCCTGCTGCTGCGCCGAGGGCCCGCCGGCCAGCTCGGCCTTCATCCGCTGGAGCTCCAGCTCCACGTCCGTTCCGCCCGAGAGGCGGTCCAGCTCGGCCTGGATGTCGTCCTTGGAACCGAGGCCGCTCTGGTCGTCGAGCGCGCCGGAGGCCAGCAGCTCGTCGATCGCGCCGGCGCGGGCCTGGAGCTGGGCGGTCTTGTCCTCGGCCCGCTGGATGGCCAGGCCGACGTCGCTCATCTCCTCGGAGATGCCGGAGAAGGACTCCGCGATGCGGGTCTGCGCCTGCGCCGCCGTGTACGTCGCCTTGATGGTCTCCTTCTTCGTGCGGAAGGCGTCCACCTTGGCCTGCAGGCGCTGCGCGGCCAGCGTCAGCTTCTCCTCCTCGCCCTGGAGGGTCTGGTGCTGCACCTCCAGGTCGCTGACCTGCTGCTGCAGCGAGGCGCGCCGGGACAGGGCCTCGCGGGCCAGGTCCTCGCGGCCCAGGGCGAGGGCCTTGCGGCCCTGGTCCTCCAGCTTGGCGGACTGGCCCTGGAGCTGGTTGAGCTGCAGCTCCAGGCGCTTGCGGGAGGTCGCCACGTCGGCGACGCCGCGGCGCACCTTCTGCAGCAGCTCCAACTGCTTCTGGTACGAGTAGTCGAGGGTCTCGCGCGGGTCCTCGGCCCGGTCCAGGGCCTTGTTCGCCTTCGCGCGGAAGATCATCCCCATACGCTTCATGACACCGCTCATGGGCTTCGCGCGCCCCCTTCTAGACGGACTGTGCTCCAGGTCACCGACAGGACCCACAGTACGGGCCCTGTCTCCATTACCGCACTGTTCGTGGACGGATGCGCTCCTCCTCCAGGACGACTCCACTCCGCCCATGTCAGGCGTAGGGAGTAGGTGCTCCCCCGAGCACGACCGCGTCACGAACCCTGCACAGGGAAGACGCCCGCCGTTGCCGGATCGTTCCCCGGCAGAGTGGGGTACCCGGCCGCGACCACGTAGGCTTGGGTTTTGTGTTTGGTAGCCGTTCCTCCAAGGAAGAGAAGGCCGCCGCCACCGACAAGGTGAGCGCCGACCTCTCGCAGCCCCGTGACCCGCAGGCCCCGAAGGGCCGCCCGACGCCGAAGCGTGCTGTGGCCCAGTCGCAGCGCAAGGCCGTCGTGGCATCGACCGGCAATCGCAAGGAGGATGCAAAGCGCGCCCGCGAGCGCCGTCGCGAAGAGATGGCCAAGCAGCGCGAGGCCCTCGCCAACGGCGACCAGCGTTATCTGCCGGCCCGCGACAAGGGCCCCGTGCGCAAGTTCGTCCGCGACTACGTGGACTCCCGCTTCTCCGTCGCCGAGATGTTCCTGCCGCTGGCAGTGGTCATCCTGGTGCTGAGCATGGTGCGGGTGCCGTCCATCCAGAACATCGCCCTGCTGCTGTGGCTCGCCGTGATCGCCCTGATCCTCGTCGACTCCGTGGCCCTCGGCTTCCGCCTGAGCAAGGCCCTCGCCCAGCGCTTCCCCGACGAGCCGCGCCGCGGCGCGGTGGCGTACGGCCTGATGCGCACCCTCCAGATGCGCCGGCTGCGCCTGCCGAAGCCGCAGGTCAAGCGCGGGGAACGGCCCTGAGCGGAGGCAAGCCCGGAGGGTCGGGGGACGGCTTCGCGCCGGGAGCCAGGCTGTGGCTCGAGGGACTGGGCGGACTGCGCAACGCCGTCCGCCAGGAACTCGTGGGCCGGCAGGTCGACGAGCAGATCGCGCACCGCTTCCCTGTCGGGCAGCGGCTGCGCGTCCTCGACGTCGGCATGGGCCAGGGCACCCAGGCGCTGCGTCTCGCCCGCGCCGGGCACAAGGTCACCGGCCTCGAGCAGGATCCCGCGATGCTCGCCGTCGCCCAGGAGGCGCTGGCGGCCGAGCCCGCCGGGATCCGGGACCGGGTCGAGCTCCTGGAGGGTGACGGCCGCGAGACCGGCGCGCACTTCCTGCCGGGCAGCTTCGACGTGGTGCTCTGCCACGGCGTGCTGATGTACGTGCCCGAGCCGGACGCGATGCTGGCCGGGCTGGCCCGGATGCTGGCGCCCGGCGGCCTGCTGTCCCTGCTGGTGCGCAACGGCGACGCCCTCGCCATGCGGCCCGGTCTGGGCGCCGACTGGTCGGCCGCGCTGGCCGCCTTCGACACCGTCGACTACACGAACCGGCTGGGTCTGGACGTTCGGGCCGACCGGCTGGCGGGGCTCACGGCCACGCTGTCCGGGATCGGCGCCCCGCTGTCGGCCTGGTACGGCGTGCGCGTCTTCACCGACGGCACCGAGGCCGGCGAGACGCTGCCCCCGGACGCGGAGCTGGAGCGGCTGCTGGCCGCCGAGGACCGCGCCGGGCGGACCGATCCGTACCGCGGGGTCGCCGCGCTGCTGCACCTGTGCGGCGTACGGGGCTGACCCGCCCGCCCCGGCACGGCACGCACGGAAGCCCGGACCCCGCAGGGGTCCGGGCTTCTCGCGTCAGAGGCTGCCGCTCAGGCGTCCAGCGCCGCGCGCAGGCTCATCGTGTACAGCTCGGTGCCGTTGTCGTCGGACAGCTTCACCGTCTCGGCGCCGCCGTCCAGCAGCTCCTTCCACACCTCGCCGATCCACGACTCCGCGTCGCCCTGCGTGGTGAACTCCTCAGGCTCGACCGCCGGGCTGGTCTCGGTGCCGTCGGCCGTCTCGAACCGCCACGTCCACGCCATGTCCGCCTCCGTTGCTCGTCCGCTGCTCGCACGCATTCCGCACGCATCTCTGCTTGAGTCTGCCCGCAGAGTAGCCGGGCGCGCAGCAGTCTCGCGGACGCGGGAGGATCTTCCTGTGGAACTCACTCTGCTCGGCACCGGCACACCCGAAGGACTGCCCCGTCCCGGCTGTCCCTGCGCGGCCTGCGCGCTCTCCGTGGGCGCCCGGGCGCGCGCCGCGACCTCCCTGCTCGTCGACGGTGCGCTGCTGCTCGACCTGACCCCCGGGGCGGTGCTGGCCGGCGCCCGCGCGGGGCACTCGCTGGCCGGCGTACGGCAGGTCCTGCTCACCCATCCGCACGACGGACCGCCGGTGGAGCTGCCCCCGGGGCTGCCGGCCGCCGGGCGGGTGCCGGACGGGCGGGAGCTCGCGGTGATCAGCGGGCACCGGGTGCGGGCGGTGCCGATGGACGCGCCGGGCACCGGGTACGAGGTGACCGGCCCGGACGGGAGCCGGCTGCTGTACCTCCCGCCCGGCGGGGCACCTGCGGGGACGAACGGCTCCGTCGGGCAGCGCCCGTACGACCTGGTGCTCGCGGACGTGCTGGGCCGGCCGGAGGCGCTGGCCCGGCTGCGGGCGAGCGGCGCCGCCGGGCCGACCACGGACGTCATCGCGGTGCACCTGGACCACGACGTCCCGCCGGGCCGGGAGCTGGAGCGCCGGTGCGCGGCGGGCGGTGCGCGGGCGGTGCCGGACGGGACGACGGTGACGGTCGGCGAGTACCACGCGGTGCCGGACCTGCCGCGCCGGACGCTGGTGCTCGGCGGGGCCCGCTCCGGGAAGTC
The DNA here is from genome assembly GCF_042752335.1 of Streptomyces sp. NPDC059355. Taxonomy (NCBI): domain Bacteria; kingdom Bacillati; phylum Actinomycetota; class Actinomycetes; order Kitasatosporales; family Streptomycetaceae; genus Streptomyces; species Streptomyces sp. NPDC059355. The sequence continues at coordinate 80,077 of NZ_JBHYXN010000014.1, forward strand.
CGTCGAGGCCGAGCGGCGCCTGGCCGGCTTCCCCGAGGTGGAGTACGTGGCCACCGGCGGCTCCCGGGACGGCGACGCGGAGTGGGCGGCGCGGGTCGGCCTGCACCGCGAGCGGCGGCCGGCGAGCTGGCGGACGCTGGAGACCTGCGAGCTGGCGCCGCTGCTGGTGGAGGGGGGGCCGCCGCTGCTGATCGACTGTCTGGCGCTGTGGCTGACGGACGCGATGGACCGGGCCGGCGCCTGGGACGACGCGGTCTGGGCGGCGCGGGGCCAGAAGGAGCTGCGGGAGCGGATCTCGGAGCTGGTGGCGGCGGTGCGGGCGACCCGCCGGACGGTGGTGGCGGTCAGCAACGAGGTGGGCTCGGGGATCGTTCCCGCGACCGCTTCCGGGCGGCGCTTCCGCGACGAACTGGGGCGCCTGAACAGCCTGGTGGCGGGCGAGTGCGAGCACGTCCTGCTGGTGGTGGCCGGGCAGGCGGTGGCCCTGAAGGAGTGACCGGGCACCCCGTCCCACGACGTCGCGGGACGGGGCTTGGGGAGGGCCTCACCCGCTGTACGCTCTGGCAGATGACCACGCTGAATCTCGACGACTTCTCCGATCTGATCGAGCGCCCCGACGGGGGCGTCCGGCGTGACGCCGAGGAACGCCGTGAACGGCTGGCCGTGCCGGCCGGAGCGCTGGGGCGGCTCGACGAGCTCGCCGAGTGGCTCGCCGCCGCCCAGGGTCGGGTGCCCGTCCGGCCGATCGAGCGGCCCCGCGTCGTGCTGTTCGCCGCCGACCACGGGATCGCCGCCGCGGGGGTGTCCGCCCGGACCGCCGGCGGCGCACACGAGCTGGTGCGCTCGGTGCTCGACGGGAACAGCCCGGTGTCGATCCTCGCCGGGCGTCTGGGCGCCGGCGTACGGATCGTCGACGCCGGTCTGGACTGCGAGCCCGGGCTGCTGCCCGAGGACGTGGTCCGCCACCGGGTGCGCCGCGGCAGCGGGCGCATCGACGTCGAGGACGCGCTCACGCTCGAAGAGGCCGACGCGGCCCTGCGGCTCGGCATGCGGATCGCCGACGAGGAGGCGGACTCCGGTACCGACCTGGTGATCCTGGGCGACTTGAGCGTCGGTGGAACCACGGTCGCGGCGACGCTCGTCGCGGCCCTGTGCGGAACCGACGCCTCCGTGGTCACCGGCCGCGGCGGGCGGCCCATCGACGACCTGACCTGGATGCGCAAGTGCGCGGCGATCCGCGACGCGCTGCGCCGGGCCCGCCCGGTCCTCGGCGACCAGGTGGCCCTGCTCTCGGCGGTCGGCGGCGTGGACGTGGCCGCGATCACCGGCTTCCTGCTCCAGTGCGCGGTACGCCGCACTCCGGTGATCCTCGACGGGGTCGTTTCCGCAGCCTGCGGGCTCGTCGCCCAGCGCGCGGCGTTCCGCGCCCCCGACTGGTGGCTGGCCGGGCAGGCCAGCGGCGAGCCGGGCCAGACGAAGGCCCTGGACCGGATGGCACTCAACCCCGTGCTCGACCACGGCGTCACTGTGGGAGAAGGAACCGGGGCATTGCTGGCTCTCCCCCTGGTCCAGGCGGCGGCCGCACTCGCGGCGCAGCTTCCGGAGCAGGCTGCGCAGGAGCCGGACGAGCCGGAGCAGCCGAAGGACTGAGCGCCCGGTCGGCGGCGCCCCATATGATCGCGTTTCATGGGAGAGGCCCGCTTGACCAGCGCAGACATCGACCGGACCACCGCACCGGCCGCCAAGGCGGCACAGGGGTCCGGCAAGGACACGAACAACAGGAAAGACGACAGGAAGGACGAAGGAGGCGGCCGGGAGACCGGCCGGGGATCCGCCCGCTCGCGGCGCAGCGCCGCGTTCGCGGTCTGGTACCTGCGCGCCGTCACCTTCGTCAACTTCCTCAGCGCGGTGTGGCTTTCGCTCGGCCAGGACCTGCGCCGGCACAACACCGCAGACTTCTACACCCCGTACCTGCTCACCGCGGGCTTCGCGTCCGGCATGTTCTCGCTGCTGCTCGCGGTCACCATGGGCCGCCGCAAGCGGGCCGCCTGGATCCTGAACCTGGTGCTCAGCGGCATGCTGCTGCTGGCCTTCGCCACCGCGGCCTTCGCCCCGTGCACCAGCGGTGACTTCAACCTCTGCTACCCGGAGTTCCGCGACCACACCCAGAACTGGGTCTCGCTCGCCCTGACCGCGGCCTTCGTCGGCGCCCTGGTGCTCGGCCGCCGCGAGTTCTACGCCAAGGGCGACCGCTCCAACCCCAAGCTCGCCACCGCGGTCGGCGCCGTCGGCCTGCTGTGCACCTCGCTGCTCGCCGCGCTGATCGTCGGCGCCGCCAACACCGACCCGGACGCCGCCGAGGCCACGTTCCTGGCCCGTTGGCGGTACGGCGTGATGCGGCTGATCACCCTGGAGCCCAACGCCCGCGACTACGCCGCGATCACCACGCCCGGCTGGGTGGACATCGTGATCAACGTCATGTCGACGCTGCTCCTGATCGCCGTGCTGCTCGCCGCCTTCCGTTCGCGCCGCGCCGTCGACCCGCTCACCGCGCAGGACGAGGAGAAGCTGCGGGCGCTGCTCGCCAAGCAGGGCGACCGCGACTCGCTCGGCTACTTCGCGCTGCGCCGCGAGAAGTCCGTCATCTGGTCCCCCACCGGCAAGGCCGCCGTCACGTACCGCGTCGTCGGCGGCGTCTCGCTGGCCTCCGGCGACCCGATCGGCGACCCCGAGGCCTGGCCCGGTGCCATCGAGCCCTGGCTGGCCGAGGCCCGTGAGCACGGCTGGGTGCCGGCCGTCATGGGCGCGAGCGAGGAAGCCGGGCAGATCTACGCGCGCCACGGACTCGACGCGCTGGAGCTGGGCGACGAGGCCATCGTCGAGACCGACGAGTTCACCCTGGAGGGCCGCGCCATGCGGACCGTCCGGCAGGCCTACAACCGCGTCAAGCGCGCCGGCTACACCGTCCGCATCCGCCGCCACGCCGAGATCCCGGCCGACGAGATGGACGTACTCCTCACCCGCGCCGACGACTGGCGCGACGGCGCGACCGAGCGCGGCTTCTCGATGGCGCTGGGCCGACTGGGCGATCCCGGCGACGGCCAGTGCGTGATGCTGGAGTGCACCGACGGCAACGGCGATCTGCGCGCCGTCCTGTCCTTCGTGCCGTGGGGCCCCAAGGGCCTGTCCCTGGACCTGATGCGCCGCGACCGCGATTCCGAGAACGGGCTGATGGAGTTCATGGTCATCGAACTCCTCGAACGCTCCAAGGAGATCGGCGTCACACAGGTCTCGCTCAACTTCGCGATGTTCCGTTCCGTCTTCGAGCGGGGGTCCAAGCTCGGCGCGGGTCCGGTGCTGCGCATGTGGCGTTCGCTGCTGAGCTTCTTCTCCCGCTGGTGGCAGATCGAGTCCCTCTACCGGGCCAACGCCAAATACCGGCCGATCTGGGAGCCGCGGTTCATGCTCTTCGAGAAGAGCTCCGACCTGCTGCGGATCGGTATCGCGGCGGGCCGGGCCGAGGGCTTCCTGGAAGCTCCCGGGCTGCCGAAGTGGCTGAACCGCAAACATCTGGAGACCAATCGTTGACGGCTTGGACGACCACCCCCCTGCGGCGGTTCGCCCGCCGCGAGTGGGGGCCCCTGTTCTGGACCGTCCGGGACGCCCTGGTCCGCGACAAGTGGCGGGCGGCCCCGATGACCCTGGGGGCCGTCTGCCTGACCTCGGTCTTCCAGATCGTCCAGAACACGTCCTGGGGGTTCCAGCCGGTCCAGAACCTCGGATCGGTGAAAGCCGTCGACCCGCTGTGGCTGGCCGTGCTGCGCACCCCGCTGTCCCTGTTCGTCCCCGCCCTCGACCTGCCCGTGTGGGGGGCGCTCGCCCAGATCCTGCTGGTCTTCGGGATCTCGGAGATCTGCATCGGCTGGTGGCGCACGCTGGCCATCGGCTACGTCGCCACCCTCGCCGGGACCACGTACTCGCGGATCGGGCTCTCGCTGGGCGCCGACCACCCCTTCGGCCTGCCGGTGTCCGACCGCGTCGTCAACGACACCGGGCCCTCGGCGGCAGTGGTCGGCCTCGCGATCTACGTGTGCTGGCGGTACAGGGCGTACCTGACCGGTGCGATCGTGATCGCGGTGATGATCGGCGAGGTGCTGGTCAAGGACAACCTGGCCGGCAAGGAGCACCTCGCGGCCATCGCCGCCGTCATGGCGGTGTGCGTGGTCCGCGCCAAATGGGGCCCGGAGCGCTCCCGCGTCCCCCTCGGCCGGCGCCCGCCCCCGGCGGCCCCGCTGCCCCCGCAGCGGCCCGGCACCTGACGGGCCCGCCCGCCCCGCCGCGGGCAAGCCGTACCGTATCGGGGTGACGACAGACCTCGGGGCGTTCGCCCCCACCCGGCACTGGATGCGGTCCCATCCGCTGGCCACCGATGCCGTGCTCGCGCTCGGGGCGCTCGTCTCCATGGTCGTCGGCTCCTTCGCCGATCCCCACGGCCCGCACGGGCCCACCTTCGGGACCCAGACCCCCGAGCCGCTCTCCCTGCTCCTGATGGTGCTGGGCGCGGCCGCGCTGGTGTTCCGCCGCCGGCACACACGCACCGTGCTCGCCGTGACCATCGGGCTGTGCCTGCTGGAACTGTCCACCGGCGAGCCCCGGGCGCCCGTCGCCATGTCCACGGTGATCGCGCTGTACACGCTGGCCTCCCTTACCGACCGGCCCACCACCTGGCGCATCGCCCTGCTCACGATGGCGGGGCTGACGGGCGTGGCCATGCTGGCCGGCCCGCTGCCCTGGTACGCCCAGGAGAACATCGGCATCTTCGCCTGGACCGGGATGGCCGCGGCCGCCGGCGACGCCGTGCGCAGCCGGCGGGCGTTCATCGACGCCATACGGGAGCGGGCGGAACGGGCCGAGCGGACCCGCGAGGAGGAGGCCCGGCGCCGGGTCGCCGAGGAGCGGCTGCGGATCGCGCGGGACCTGCACGACGTGGTGGCCCACCACATCGCCCTGGTCAACGTGCAGGCGGGGGTGGCGGCGCACGTCATGGACAAGCGTCCCGACCAGGCCAAGGAGGCTCTGGCCCACGTACGGGACGCGAGCCGCTCGGCGCTGAACGAACTGCGGGCCACCGTCGGGCTGCTGCGGCAGTCCGGCGACCCGGAGGCACCGACCGAACCGGCGCCGGGGCTGGCCGTCCTGGACGAGCTGGTGGGCACCTTCCGGCATGCCGGGCTGCCGGTGAAGGTGATGGTCGAGCTGGGCCGGGACGGCGATCCGCTGCCGGCGGCCGTGGACCTGGCGGCGTACCGGGTGATCCAGGAGGCCCTGACCAATGTGCGCAAGCACGCCGGGCCTGAGGTCCAGGCCGAAGTCAGTGTGGTCCGGGTCGGTGCCTCGGTGGAGGTGACCGTGCTGGACGACGGGGGCGCCGCCGCGGCCGAGGACCGGGGCGCGGGCGGCGGCCACGGGCTGCTCGGCATGCGCGAGCGGGCCACGGCGCTGGGCGGCTCCTGCTTCGCCGGGCCCCGGTTCGGCGGGGGCTACCGGGTGCACGCCGTTCTCCCCGTGGCCTAGGGAGTGTCGATCAGACCGGGCTCACGGGGGCTGGTCCTCCGGGACTTCAGCCCTGCGGCGCGCAGTACTGCCGCCAGGCGTCCAGTTCGTACTTCTTCTGCATCGAGCTGAGCTTCAGCTGCCGCGACTGCGCGCACCACTGGCCGATCCGGCCCTCGTACTCCACGTGGAAGACGGCCTTGCCCGCCGCGATGAACGGGGTGAGCCGCTCGCACTCCTCGTACTCGGCGCACTGCTCGTTGACGGCGAAGTCGAAGTCCCCCACCAGCTGCGGGATCTGGTCGAGGTCGTTCTTCAGCCCGACCGCCAGCCCCCGGTCGTGGACCAGCTTCGCGATCAGCCGGTTGTACGCCAGCTGGTCCTGCGCGGTGAGCGGGAACCCGGACGTGTTGCGGTAGCCGTCCATGTTGTCCGGCTCCACCGCGTCGAAGCCCTTCTCCCGGCACATGTCGAACCGTTTCGCCATCAGCGGCTCCAGCTCGGACAGCCGCCGGATGTCCAGCCAGCGCTCGCCCTCCCAGCCGTTGCCCTTGCCGAGCAGTGCCTTCGGGAAGGCGTCGGCGTCGGGGCGGAACTCCTCCCAGGCGCCGGTGGACACGTAGCAGATGGTCCGCCGGCCCGCCTTCTTCAGGGCGGCGACCTGCGCCTTGGTGGTGGTGAACCCGTCGACGTCGTACACCGCCGCCTTCACCGAGGTGTCCAGCTTCCCGGTGAGCTGCCACTGCCAGCTGACCGCCGGTACGGGCTGCCAGCGCCGCCCCGGCGCCGGGGCGGGCGCCACGTCCTGCGGCTCCGGCGGCGCCTCGGTGGTGCATGCGGCCAGCAGGAGCAGCAGGAGCAGCGGCAGGACCCGGCCGCCGCGGACCGCGCCGCGCGGCGACCGGGTCATCCGGCGGCCTCCAGGGCGTACGGGAGGGTCCCCCACGGGTGCGCGCCGGTGCCGGGGACCGCGCAGTGCACCCCGGCCCCCCGCTGCCGGGCGAGCTCGGCGGCGGGCGCGCCCGGCGGGACCGCGTACACGAGGTGGCAGAACCTCTGGGCGGGGTGGTCGGCCGTCCACGGCGGCACCGAGGCGTCCCGGTAGGCGTCCCAGGGGCCCTCGAAGGTGACCAGCAGATCGGCGAGTCCGGCGTAGTCGGGGTGCGGGTGGACCCCGTGGTTGAGGACGAGGGTGCGGGCGCCGGCGGCCCGGGCGGCGACGCCGAGCCGCCCGTAGTGCGAGAGCAGCGCCGGGTCGGCGGAGGCCTGGTCGAGGAAGGCCCCGTCGGCGCCGTACCAGTCGCGGTGGCGCAGCAGGTCCTGCACCACGGCGGAGTGCGGGCGCCGCCCGTAGTCGGTGTCGGTGTACCCGAGGACGGGCACCCCGGCGTCGCGCAGCCGCTGCGCGACGGCGGCGAACCGCTCGTCGGGGGCCTCGCCCGGCCCGCTGGCCGGATTGAGGACCACGGAGTGCAGCCGGCCTGCGGAGCGGATCAGCAGCTCCCAGTCCTCGGGCCGGTCGGCGGGATGCTCGTAGAGGGGCACCAGCAGCATGAGCGCCTTCTTCCTGTACGGGGGTCACGTGGTACGGGTGAGGTGATCAACTCAGCGGTGGGCCGTCGCGCGCCCCAGCAGCAGGCAGACGAGCGCGCCCAGCACGACCGCCGCCGCGCCCGCCACCACGAGCTGGACCAGCCGCGGCTGCCCCACCCCCAGCAGCAGCGCCAGACTCTGGGCGAGCGCCGCCGAGGCACAGACGGCGGCCGCCGGCCGGACGGCCCCGAAGGACTGGAGCAGCAGCCCGGTCCACATCACGGCGCCCAGCAGCAGCAGGGTAGAGGTCCTGATTCCGGTCAGTCCGGGGGCGCCCGGCCAGAGCAGGGTGCCGGCCAGCCCGAGGGCCAGCAGCACCGCCAGGTACGCGGCGAGGCAGCGGCCCAGCGTGCCGAGCATCCGCAGCCAGAACTGCCGGGGCGAGCGGGCCGCCCGCAGACCGGCCAGGCTCCCGCTGCGGAACCGGTGCAGCAGCCATTCGGCGGGACCCATGCTGAGGGTGAGCGCCACCGCCGAGGGGGCGGCGACGGCCTCGGCGGGACCCCCGGCGAGCACCTCGCCCAGGGCGGCGTACAGCACCAGCAGACCGGTGCCGAGGCCGAACATCCCGTACGGCACCGAGTCCCCGATCCGGGGTCCGCGCGGGCCGTGGTCCTCCTCGGCGCCCCGCAGCATCCGCCAGCGCACGGGACCCTCGCCGGGCCGGTGGCCGGCCCGGCTCCGGATCCGGCGCAGGCCGGCCCGTACGCCCCGGGCCACCGGCAGCTCCCGTACGGCGAGGGTGCAGGCGGCCAGCAGGGACGCCACCAGCAGCCCCACCCGTACGGGCACGGGCAGGTCGGTGAAGAGCGCGAGCAGCGCCCCCGCGGCCATCGGCCCGAGCGCGGCGAGCAGCACCCGCTCCCGGCCGAGGACCAGCAGCACGGTGGCCGCGCCGACGTACAGGGCCTGGCCGGCGGCGAACGCATAACTGAACGGCGGCCCGCCGGGCACGGTCAGCGCGGCGGCGATGCCGAGCAGGGCCCCGACGGGGGCCCCGACGAGCAGGGTCCGCCCGGCGGCGGCCCGGTCGCCGAGGCCCAGCCAGGTGTAGGCGCGGTGGGACAGGGTCTGGTCCCACACCCAGCCGATGAGCGCCCCTGCGAGCAGGGTCAGCGTCCCGGCGGGGAGCCCGAGCCGGTCCTTGGGGCCCTCCAGCAGGGGAGCGCCCAGGACGTAGGCGAGGCCGGGCAGCGCGAAGACGACCCCGCGCAGCAGGCAGGCGGTGAGGGAGACCTTCCAGGGGTCGGGGACGTGCTCCGGTTCCGGGAAGGCCCGGGGCACCCGGGCGTAGAGCTCCTCGGCCAGGCCGAAGGAATCGTGGCGGCCGTAGGTGAGCCGGATGTGCTCGTCGGTCATCCCGTCGGATTCGAGGACGGCGGCGATCTCGTCCGGGTGTACGGCCGCCGCGATCAACCCGTCCAGGCGCTCGGCGAGTTGGTCCATCGGGTCGCCGGCCGGGCCGGGGTCCCCCGGCTCGCCGCGGCGGGGCCGGGGGATGGCAGGGAGGGTGTCCCCGCCGGGTACGCGCAGCCAGAGCGATCCGCTCACCACAGGCTCCCGTCGGCGGCGAGTTCGCGGTACCAGGGGTCGGCGAGCCGCTGCGTCCAGTCGTCGCCCGCGTGGACGGGCAGGACGGGCTGGCCGGCGAGTTCGCGGTAGATGTGCCGGAAGCCGTCCACTGACTGGTGGAGCGTGAACTTCTCGACGACCCGTTTGCGGGAGCGGCGGCCCAGCTCGGCCCGGCGGTCGTCGTCGCGGAGCAGGGCGAGGGTGGCGCGGGCCATGGTCTCCGGTTCGCGCGGCGGGACCACGAGCCCGGTGTCGCCGACGGCCTCGCGCACCCCGCCGACGTCGGTGGAGACGGTGGTGCGGCCGCAGGACATGGCCTCGATGATGCTGAAGGGGAAGCCCTCGCTGATGCTGGAGAGCATGACGACGCTGCCCGCCGCGTAGGCCTGCGCGACCTGCTGGACGCGGCCCTCGTACGAGATCCCGTCGGCCACGCCCAGTTCGGCGCCGAGTGCCTCCAGGCGCAGCTTGTACTCCTCGCAGCCGGCCGGGACCGGGCCGAACAGGCGCAGCCTCAGGGCGGGCAGCTCCTCGCGCATGAACGCGTAGGCCCGGATGAGGGTTTCGAGGTCCTTGATCGGGTCGATGCGCCCGCACCAGCTGAGGGTGGGCACCTCGGGTTCGGGTCCGGCGTCGGGGAAGGCGTACGGGTCGACGCCGTTGTAGACCGTGCGGATGCGGTCGGGGGCGGCGCCGCCGCGCTCCTCCCAGCGGCGGTTGTACCGGTTGCACGGGGTGATGAGGTCGGCCTGCCGGTAGCCCTCGGTGTTGAGCTCCCGGTAGAAGCCGAGCAGCAGGGCCTTGACGGGCCAGCGCTGCTGCGCGGTGCGGTAGCCGAGGTAGCGCTCGCGCAGGTAGATGCCGTGCTCGGTGAGGAGGAAGGGCACCTTGTCGAGGTACTTGGCGGCGAGGGCCGGGAGGGTGGCGAGACCGCTGCTGACCGAGTGCGCGACGCTGTCGGGCGGGATCCGTAAGGACAGCGGCCGCAGCGCGTGCTCGATCAGGTCGGTGGCGGTGAGCGCGTCGTGGATGGTGGGCTCGGCGGCGGCGGTGGGGAAGCCGGGCCGGGTCCACACGGCCATCAGCAGGCGCAGGACCGTTTCGGAGCGCAGTGCCGCGGCGAGGCGGCCGGCCCGGGCGAGGACGGCGAGTTCGTGCAGCGCTTCGGAGAATCCGCCGTGGGCGGGATCGAGCAGGGAGAGCAGGAAGGTTTCGTACGCTGCCGTGAACCGGCGGTGTGTCCTGCCCCGCGGGGCCGAGCGGCGGCCGCGGCCGGGCACCGGTCCCCAGAGCGGGAAGGCGGTGTGCCGGTAGACGTTGCGCGGCAGCTCCCACGTGACCGGCTCGCGTCCGGAGCCGGTCAGGGCTATGACGTTGAAGTCGACCTCCGGCATCCCGCGGACCAGTTGGTCGCACCAGGTGCTGACTCCCCCGTGGACGTGCGGATAGGTGCCTTCGGTGAGCATGGTGACGTGACGCCCATGACTCATGTGGTGTGTCCCCCCAGGACGGGAAAAGGGGCCGGCGCCCGTGTGCGGAGCGCCGGCGCCGGGTGGTGCCGGATGACGGAGCCGGGCGGTGGCGGGCCGGGCTGTGGTCAGCTGGGCAGCTTGAGGGTGACCGCGCTCTGCATCAGCTCGGGCGCGGTCCAGGCCGAGCGGCTGCCCGCGTAGGCGGTGCCGAAGTCGGCGCTGCCCAGCAGGAGCTGCTTCTTGGTGCCGGTGGGAGCGGTCACCGGGGCGACGACTCCGGAGGGCGCCTTGACGGTGACGTCCTTGCCGATGCGGTAGGCGGTCACCTGGTTGTTGGCGACGGCCTTGTCCCAGGCGGCCCGGCGGCTGAGCTCGACGCCGGTGTCCTTCATGCTCTGGTTCACGATCGGGGCGCTGGGCGCGTAGAGCGCGCGGTAGGTGTCGAGGACCTGGTTGAGCACCGGGTAGAGGGTGCGGTCCTCGGCGAGGTTGGACTGGTGGACGTAGTGCGGACGCGGGTCGTTGGCCAGGACGTGGCGCAGGGCGGTCCGCGCCTCGGCCGGGACGATGTAGTCGAGGTAGCCGGTGCCGGTGTTCAGCGGGGCCGGCAGGCAGGTGGAGGTCGCCGGGTTGTCCTCGCAGGTGCCGCTGCCGCCCTGGGCGCGGCTGGTGTAGATCCAGTTGTACTCGTCGGCCATCTCCGCGTTGGTGCCCGTGTTGTAGTACACGTTCATCGGGTAGCGCGGGACGGTCAGGGCGGCGCCGACGGCGCGCTGCGCGGGCTCGCGCGAGCTGTCGCTGCCCGCCCACTTGACCCCGTTGTCGGCGAGGGCGCCCGCCAGGTTGGGGTTGTCCTGGGCCTGCTGCGGCAGGGTCTTGAGGCCGGAGTGCTCGCCGGTGACCAGCTCGGTGCGGTCGGTGGTGATGCCCTTGGCGGCGGCCCAGTTGTTGTTGTCGCGGATCTGGGCGGAGATGTCGGCCCGGCTCATCCAGTTGACGGCGCCCGCCGCGTTCTTCGTACAGGTCCACGGCACGACGGCGGTGTCCTGGACGCAGCCGAGGAAGGGGTGGGTGTAGGTGTGGTTCATCCAGCGGTACTTGGCCCGGTCCGCGACCAGCTGCGCCGTGAGGGCGTCGGTTCCGCCGTTCTCGGTCTTCCACTCCTCGCCGGCGCCGGCGTTGAAGAGGAGGTCGAGTTTGAAGTCCTTGCTCGTCTGCCACTGCGCCGCGTACTGGGCGTCGGCGGCGCTCATCCGGATCGTGCTCTCCTTGCCCTCGCCGCCCGGGCAGGCGTAGTCGCCGGGCGTGCAGTTGAGCTCCTTGCTCCAGCGGGCGTCCGGGGCGAAGACGTCGTCGACGTGGACCGCGAAGTAGTTGCGCTCCTGGCCGAGGTGGACCCCCTGGGTGAGCCAGTCGACGATGCCGCGGGCGAGCAGCCGGAACTGCTGCTGGTACTGGTTGTAGCCGAAGGTGACGACCAGTTCGCTGCGCCCGTCGTGGGCGTACTCACCGACGAGCGAGGCCCGTCCGCCGGCGACCGGGGCGTCGAGGTAGCTGGTGTAGCCGGCCCTCGGCTTGCCCATGAACCCGTAGCTCTCCGGGACCAGGGCGGAGTTGTCCTCGAAGGCGACCTGGCCGCCGAGGTAGTTGAAGGGGCCGGCCTTGCCGGCGGCGGTGACGGCGGCCTGCGTGCCGTCGAGCTGCCCGCTGTAGCCGCCGTTGTCGGTGTACTCGAGGCCGACGCCCGGGTGGGCCCAGGTGTAGGCGTCGACCTGGCGGATGCCGTACGTCGTCTCGTACGCGCTGAGCGCGGCCATCTCGGCCGAGCCCTCGCCGAACGGGTTTTCGTTCGGCAGCACGACGCCCTGGTACTTGGCGCGCGGCCGTCCGTCGACGGTGTCGGCGAGGAACCCGGCATTGATCACCGGGCGCCCGGAGCTGCCCAGGAGGACCCGGGTGTACGGCACTCCGGTGTCCCGGAGCTCCGCGGTGATGGCGTCGACCGAGCTGCCGCCGTCGTCGAGGACGAGCACCTTCAGGTCGATGCGCGGTGTCACGGCCGCGTGCGCGGTCGCGGCGGGCAGTGCCACGGACATGAGCGCTGCCACCCCCATTGCGGCGGCAGCCCTGTTCATCCGGTTCTTGTTGACCATTTCGGCCTTTCCCCCCGCAGGCATCACTCGACTACGGCCCCATGGCGGTCGGCCGGGCCGAGGAGGCTCTGTGGAAATCATGCAAAGAGACCCCGCGTCCCCTTGCGAGAGTGGGTCGAGTCTCTCGGACCTCGTCAGGTCCAAGGGGCAAACCTGGTGCGGAAACCACGGATGGGTGAATCTCCCGACGTCTTGATCGAACAACTTGCCAAACCTTCGAGTGGCGTGCGGACCAGCCGGTACGCGTAGGCTCATTTCTGGCGGCCGTCGGGCCGGAATACGATCGCTGCGGATGGCCGGCCACCCACTCGGCCCACAACATAAACGGAAGCGAGACTTCACCACCGTGACTGCTCTGACTCTCAGCACTGCCGGCGCGGCGACGCTGCGCGCCGACGCCCTCGTGGTCGGCGTGGCGAAGGGCCCCAAGGGCCCGGTCGTCGCCGCAGGCGCCGAGGCCGTGGACAAGGCGTACGACGGAAAGCTCGCCGCCGTGCTCGACGCACTCGGCGCCTCGGGCGCCGAAGGCGAGACCACCAAGCTGCCGGCGCCGGACGGCCTGAAGGTCCCGGTCGTGCTGGCGGTCGGGCTCGGCTCCGTCCCCGAGAAGGACGAGTCGTACGACGAGGAGGCCCTGCGCCGCGCCGCCGGCGCCGCCGCCCGTGCGCTCCACGGCACCAAGAAGGCCGCCTTCGCCCTCCCGCTGGAGGACGCCTCCGCCGTCACGGCCGTCGCCGAGGGCGCGCTGCTGGGCGCGTACGCCTTCACCGCCTACCAGGGCGGCGAGAAGAAGGACGGCAAGAACGGCGGCCCGAAGCAGCCGCTCGCCGAGGTGGTCCTGCTGGGCGCCAAGCCGCGCGACAAGGCCCACAAGGCCGCCGCCGAGCGCGCCTCGGTCGTCGCGACCGAGGTCAACATCGCCCGCGACCTGATCAACACCCCGCCGAACGACCTCACCCCCGAGGCCTTCGCCGCCGTCGCGTCCGCGACCGCCAAGGAGCACGGGATCAAGGTCCAGGTCCTGGACGAGAAGGCGCTCACCAAGGGCGGCTACGGCGGGATCATGGGCGTCGGCAAGGGCTCCGAGAACCCGCCGCGCCTGGTGAAGATCGCCTACACCCACCCCGACGCGGAGAAGCACCTCGCCTTCGTCGGCAAGGGCATCACCTACGACTCGGGCGGCATCTCCCTGAAGCCGGCCGGCCACAACGAGACGATGAAGTGCGACATGTCCGGCGCCGCCGCCGTGTTCGCCTCCGTCGTGGCCGTGGCCAAGCTGGGCCTCCCGGTCAACGTGACCGGCTGGCTCGCGCTCGCCGAGAACATGCCCTCCGGCTCCGCCACCCGCCCCGGCGACGTGCTGCGCATGTACAGCGGCAAGACCGTCGAGGTCCTGAACACCGACGCCGAGGGCCGCCTGGTCCTGGGCGACGCCCTGACGAAGGCCTCCGAGGAGAACCCGGACGCGATCGTCGACGTCGCGACCCTGACCGGCGCCATGGTGCTGGCGCTCGGCGACCGGACCTTCGGGATCATGGCCAACGACGACGCCTTCCGCACGTCGATCCACGAGATCGCCGAGGAGGTCGGCGAGGCCTCCTGGCCGATGCCGCTCCCCGCCGACCTGCGCAAGACCATGGACTCCCCCACCGCCGACATCGCGAACATGGGTGTCCGCATGGGCGGCGGCCTGGTGGCCGGCCTCTTCCTGCAGGAGTTCGTCGGCGAGGGCATCACCTGGGCCCACCTCGACATCGCGGGCCCGGCCTTCCACGAGGGCGCCCCGTACGGCTACACCCCCAAGGGCGGCACCGGCTCCGCCGTGCGCACCCTGGTGCGGCTGGCCGAGCGCACGGCCACCGGCGACCTGGGCTGACGCAGCCCGGAGGTGGCCGCGGCGTAGCCCCGCAGCGCCGCATGTGACATGTCTCAAGCCTTGATCGGCCACTCGATCAAGGCTTGAGACATGTTCACCGACAACGAAATCCGTAGGTTTCTACGCACTGGTAACCCCTACTTCGGGCAGAACGACCTGCCACATCATGGGCCCGGCGTCCCGCGTTCCCCCGACAAATGCGAAGATGGGTTCTCGGCAGGACAGGGCCCCCACCACAGGGCCGAACAACTAGCGGCCGATTACCAGCCGCCGCCCGGTCACAGAGGACCGGTGCCCGGCGCACATGCATGGAGGACGTGACGTGGCGAACGACGCCAGCACCGTTTTCGACCTAGTGATCCTCGGCGGTGGCAGTGGCGGTTACGCCGCGGCTCTGCGCGCATCCCAGCTGGGTCTGGACGTTGCCCTGATCGAGAAGAACAAGCTCGGCGGCACCTGCCTGCACAACGGCTGCATCCCGACGAAGGCACTGCTCCACGCGGGCGAGATCGCGGACCAGGCGCGCGAAGCCGCCCAGTTCGGCGTGAAGGCCACCTTCGAGGGCATCGACATCGCGGGTGTGCAGAAGTACAAGGACGAGGTCATCTCGGGCCTGTACAAGGGCCTGCAGGGCCTGGTCGCCTCCCGCAAGGTGACGTACATCGAGGGTGAGGGCCGCCTTTCCTCGCCGACCTCCGTCGACGTGAACGGCCAGCGCATCCAGGGCCGCCACGTCCTGCTGGCGACCGGCTCCGTGCCGAAGTCGCTGCCGGGCCTGCAGATCGACGGCAACCGCATCATCTCCTCGGACCACGCGCTGGTCCTGGACCGCGTCCCCGAGTCGGCGATCGTCCTGGGCGGCGGCGTCATCGGCGTCGAGTTCGCCTCGGCGTGGAAGTCCTTCGGCTCCGACATCACCGTGATCGAGGGCCTCAAGCACCTCGTCCCGGTCGAGGACGAGAACAGCTCGAAGCTGCTGGAGCGCGCGTTCCGCAAGCGCGGCATCAAGTTCAACCTGGGCACCTTCTTCGACAAGGCCGAGTACACCGAGAACGGCGTACGGGTCACCCTCGCGGACGGCAAGACCTTCGAGGCCGAGGTGCTGCTGGTCGCCGTCGGCCGCGGCCCGGTCTCCCAGGGCCTGGGCTACGAGGAGCAGGGCGTCGCGATGGACCGCGGCTACGTCCTGGTCGACGAGTACATGCAGACCAACGTGCCGACGATCTCCGCGGTCGGCGACCTCGTCCCGACCCTGCAGCTGGCGCACGTCGGCTTCGCCGAGGGCATCCTCGTCGCGGAGCGTCTGGCCGGTCTGAAGACCGTCCCGATCGACTACGACGGTGTTCCGCGCGTCACGTACTGCCACCCCGAGGTCGCCTCGGTCGGCATCACCGAGGCCAAGGCCAAGGAGATCTACGGCGCGGACAAGGTCGTGGCCCTGAAGTACAACCTGGCGGGCAACGGCAAGAGCAAGATCCTCAAGACCGCGGGCGAGATCAAGCTCGTCCAGGTCAAGGACGGTGCCGTGGTCGGCGTCCACATGGTCGGTGACCGGATGGGCGAGCAGGTCGGCGAGGCCCAGCTGATCTACAACTGGGAGGCTCTGCCGGCCGAGGTCGCGCAGCTCATCCACGCGCACCCGACCCAGAACGAAGCGCTCGGCGAGGCCCACCTGGCCCTGGCCGGCAAGCCGCTTCACTCCCACGACTAATCCACAGTCACGGGCGCGACGACCACTTCCGCACTTTCGTAAGGAGCAACTGAAACCATGTCGGTTTCCGTAACCCTTCCGGCGCTCGGCGAGAGCGTCACCGAGGGAACTGTCACCCGCTGGCTGAAGGCCGAGGGCGAGCGCGTCGAGGCCGACGAGCCGCTGCTCGAGGTCTCGACCGACAAGGTCGACACCGAGATCCCGTCGCCCGTCTCGGGCATCCTGGCCTCCATCAAGGTCGCCGAGGACGAGACGGTCGAGGTCGGCGCCGAGCTGGCCGTCATCGACGACGGCTCCGGCGCGCCGGCTGCCGCCGAGGCCGAGACGGTCGTCGCCGAGGTTCCGGCCGCCGCTCCGGCCCCGGTCGCCGAGGCCCCCGCGGCTCCGGCCCCGGTCGCCGAGGCTCCGGCCGCCGCCGCCGCGCCTGCCGCCTCCGGCACGGACGTCGTTCTCCCCGCCCTGGGCGAGAGCGTCACCGAGGGCACCGTCACCCGCTGGCTGAAGCAGGTCGGCGAGTCCGTCGAGGCCGACGAGCCGCTGCTCGAGGTCTCCACGGACAAGGTCGACACCGAGATCCCCGCCCCGGTCTCCGGCACCCTGCTGGAGATCCGGATCAACGAGGACGAGACCGCCGAGGTCGGCGCCGTCCTGGCCGTCATCGGCGCCGCCGGTGCCGCTCCGGCCGCTGCCCCGGCTCCGGTCGCCGCTCCGGCCCCGGTCGCCGCTGCCCCGGTCGCCGCCCCGGCCCCGGTCGCCGCCGCTCCGGTCGCCGCCCCGGCCCCGGTCGTGGCCGCACCTGCCGCCGCCGCTCCGGCCCCCGTGGCCGCTCCGGCTCCGGTCGCCCCGGCTCCGGCCGCCGCGGTCTCCGCCGGTGACGAGGGCGCGTACGTGACCCCGCTGGTGCGCAAGCTCGCCTCGGAGTCCGGCGTCAACCTGTCCTCGGTCTCGGGCACCGGTGTCGGTGGCCGTATCCGCAAGCAGGACGTCCTGGCCGCCGCCGAGGCCGCCAAGGCCGCCGCTGCCGCCCCGGCTCCGGCCGCCGCCCCGGCCGCCAAGGCCGCCGCGACTGCCGTCTCGGAGCTGCGCGGTCAGACCGTCAAGATGACCCGCATGCGCAAGGTCATCGGCGACAACATGATGAAGGCCCTGCACTCGCAGGCTCAGCTCAGCTCCGTGGTCGAGGTGGACATCACCAAGATCATGAAGCTGCGCGAGCAGGCCAAGGGCTCCTTCCTGGCCCGCGAGGGCGTCAAGCTCTCGCCGATGCCGTTCTTCGTCAAGGCCGCCGCCCAGGCGCTGAAGGCCCACGCGGTCGTCAATGCCCGGATCAACGACGACGAGGGCACCATCACCTACTTCGACTCGGAGAACATCGGCATCGCCGTGGACTCCGAGAAGGGCCTGATGACCCCGGTCATCAAGGGTGCCGGTGACCTCAACCTGGCGGGCATCTCCAAGGCCACCGCCGACCTGGCCTCCAAGGTCCGCGGCAACAAGATCACGCCGGACGAGCTGTCGGGCGCGACCTTCACCATCAGCAACACCGGTTCGCGCGGTGCGCTGTTCGACACCGTCATCGTGCCCCCGAACCAGGTCGCCATCCTGGGCATCGGTGCCACGGTCAAGCGCCCCATGGTCATCGAGACCCCCGAGGGCACCGTCATCGGCGTCCGCGACATGACGTACCTGACCCTGTCCTACGACCACCGCCTGGTGGACGGCGCGGACGCGGCCCGGTACCTCTCGGCCGTCAAGGCGATCCTCGAGGCCGGCGAGTTCGAGGTCGAGCTCGGCCTCTGAGGCCCCGGCCTCGTCGACGCGCGACTCGTACGGCGCCCCCGCCCGGAACCACTTCGGGCGGGGGCGCCGTCGTCATACCCTGGTGGGTCCATGTGTGACATCTCGGGGGGCTGCGTATGGCACGGGCACAGGTGACGGATCTCGTCGTGGTACTGCCGGGGATCCTGGGCAGCCGGCTCGCGGACGCCGAGGGCAGAGCCCTCTGGGACCTCTCCGGCCCGGCCCTCTTACGCGGCCTGCGGAACTTCGGCGGCTCCGTGGGCGCCCTGCGGCTCCCGAAGGACATCGGCGACGGCGATCCGAGCGACGGGGTGGTCCCCGTGGGCCTGATGCCCGACCTGCACGCCCTGCCGGGCATCTGGCACCCGGTGGACGGCTACACGGACCTGCTGCGCTGGCTGGAACGCCATTTCACCCTGTCCGTGGCGGACAACCTCCTCACGTTCCCGTACGACTGGCGGCTGTCCTGCCGCTACAACGCGGGGCGGCTGAAGGACCGGATGGGCCTGGAGCTGGAGCGCTGGCGGGCCTCGGCCCCCGAGCGCCGCGAGGCCCGGGTGGTCTTCCTCTGCCACGGGATGGGCGGGCTGGTGGCCCGGCACTACGTGGAACGCCTCGGCGGGGACGGGATCACGCGCCGCGTGATCACCCTCGGCACCCCGCACCGGGGCTCCTTACGGGCCCTGGCCGACCTGGTGGAGGGAGGGAACCGCCGGGACGGGGACCGGGAGCTCGGCGCCTTCGCCCGCAGCCTGCCGTCCCTGCACCAGCTGGCCCCCGACTACGCCTGCGTGGAAGGCCCGGACGGACTCGCACACCTGCGTGACCTGCCGGGGCTGCCGGGCGTGGACGAGGCGCTGCTGGCGGACGCGGGCCGCTTCCACGCCGACCTGCGCGACGCCCCGCCGCGGGCCGATCTGTACGCGATCGCCGGCACGGGCCAGCCCACGGCGACGACCGCGCGCCACGCCGGGGACCGCCTGGTCCTCCTCCCGGAGGCCGACGGCGACGGTACGGTCCCCCGCCTCGGCGCGGCCGCCGGGGTCACGCGGTCGCGGACCCCGTACGCGTGGTGGACCCCGTACGAGCAGCACGGCTCGCTCCAGAACAACCTGGCCGTACGGGAGGCCCTGCGCGGCCTCCTGGGCGACGAGCCCCTGCCCCCCGAGGAACCGGACGCCGCGGACCCGGCCGCCGGGCTGGGGGTGCGGGTGCCGCCCGTACTGCCCGCGGGGGTCCCGTACGAGGTCACGGTCACGGCCCCCGACGACGAGCGGCTGCTCATGGCGGAACTGCGCCCTGCCCACGGCGGCCGCCCGGCGGCCCGCGCCCTGCGGAGCCTGGGCGGCGGCCGTTACGGCGTCGCGTTCCCGCCGCCCGAACCGGGTGCGTACCGGCTGTCGGTGGGTCCGGTCACGGCCCTGAGCCTGATCCGGCGCAGCGCCTTGTGACCGGCCTCGGCCAGGCGACTTGTAACCAGCCTCACCCAACGGCCCTGACCAGGAACGCATCTGCGCGGCCCACTCCGCCGTATTGTCTACGCATCGAAGCGATGCGCGGCCCCACAGGAGATGAAGCCCCGATGATCACCCCACCCGTCGTGCACTCGCTGCGCGAGCAGATCCGCGAGCACATCGTGGAGGGGATCGTCAGCGGCCGCTGGAAGCCCGGCGAGCGGATCGTCGAGCGCCGGATCGCCGTGGAGCTGGAGGTCAGCCAGACGCCCGTGCGCGAGGCCCTGCGCGAGCTGGAGACGCTGCGGCTCATCGAGTCGGCGCCGAACAAGGGCGTGCGCGTACGGAACCTGTCGGCGGCCGACCTGGAGGAGATCTACCCGGTCCGGGCCGGCCTGGAGCAGATCGCGGCCGAACTGGCCGCCCCGCGGCTGGCGGCGGACTGCTCGGCGCTGGAGCCGCACGTGGCGGCGCTGTGGGAGGCCGACCGGACCGAGGACGGGACCGCGCAGGTGCGGCACACCGTCGGGTTCCACCGGGAGCTGGTGCGGGCGGCCGGGAACAGCGTGCTGCTGCACACCTGGGAGAGCCTGGGCATCGAGGTCTTCACGGCTCTGTCGATCCGCTGGCTGGGAACCGTCCAGAAGTCGTACGCGGAGGAGCACGCGGCCCTCGTGGAGGCGTTCCGCAGTCAGGATCCGGACATCGGGGTGCTCGTGAAGCGGCATGTCCTGGGGTGCGCACCCCGCGCCTGACGGGCTGGTTCGTCCCGTTTTACCCGGCACCGGGTGCCTGATTTCATGGCACCGGGTGCCGACTTTTGGCCGGATGGCCATTTCAACGTCACATTCATTTGATCGATCATCGATCAGCGATTTACAGTCGACGACGGACCCCAACCGGGCCCATCGACCCTGTCCTGCCCGTCAGGGATTTTTCACCACCTCTCCTTTGTCCGGAAGGCGGCGCACACCGATGTCCGACCCCGTAGGAAAGCTTCCGAGCGAGCTCGACCAGCTCCCGGACCGCGACACCGAGGAGACCGCCGAATGGGCGGCCTCCCTGGACGCCGTCGCCAAGGCCGCCGGTACGCGCCGCGCCGAATACCTGCTCCGCCGCACCCTCCAGCACGCCGAGGCCGCCGGCCTCGCCCTGCCGAAGCTGCTGGAGACGGACTACGTCAACACCATCCCCACCTCCGCCGAGCCCGAGTTCCCGGGTGACGAGGAGATGGAAGCCAAGATCACCGCATGGAACCGCTGGAACGCGGCCGCCATGGTGACCCGCGGCTCCAAGTACGGCGTCGGCGGCCACATCGCCACCTTCGCCTCGGCGGCCTGGCTCTACGAGACCGGCTTCCAGCACTTCTTCCGCGGGAAGGAGGCCGACGGATCGGGCGACCAGCTCTACATCCAGGGCCACGCCTCCCCCGGCATCTACGCCCGCGCCTTCCTCGACGGGCGCATCTCCGAGCAGCAGCTCGACAACTTCCGCCAGGAGTCCGGCGGCAACGGCCTGCCGTCCTACCCGCACCCGCGGCGCCTGCCGTGGCTGTGGGAGTTCCCGACGGTCTCCATGGGCCTCGGCCCGCTCTCCGCGATCTACCAGGCGCGCTTCAACCGCTACCTGCAGAACCGGAGCATCAAGGACACCGCCAACTCGCACGTCTGGGCCTTCCTGGGCGACGGCGAGATGGACGAGCCCGAGTCGACCGCCGCCCTGGCCCTCGCCTCCCGCGAGCGGCTCGACAACCTGACCTTCGTCATCAACTGCAACCTGCAGCGCCTCGACGGTCCGGTCCGCGCCAACTTCCGCGTGGTCCAGGAGCTGGAGGCCCAGTTCCGCGGCGCCGGCTGGAACGTCATCAAGTCGCTGTGGGGCTCCGCCTGGGACGAGCTGTTCCGGCTCGACACCACGGGCGCGCTCGTACGCCGCCTGCGCGAGGTACCCGACGCGCAGTTCCAGACGTACGCGACCCGCGACGTGGCCTACATCCGCCAGCACTTCTTCGGCGCCAACGCCGAGCTCGTCGCCCTGGGCGGCCTGCTCTCCGACGCGAAGATCGCCGAGTGCTTCCACAGCTCCCGCGGCGGCCACGAGCCCCGCAAGGTGTACGCCGCATACAAGGCCGCCCTGGAGCACAAGGGCGCGCCGACGGTCATCCTCGCGCAGACCGTCAAGGGCTACACGCTGGGTTCCGGGTTCGAGTCGAAGAACGCGAACCACCAGATGAAGAAGCTGACGATCGACGAGTTCAAGGGCATGCGCGACCTGCTCGGGCTCCCGATCCCGGACAGCGCCTTCGCCGACGGCGTCGTCCCGTACGGCCACCCGGGCGCGAACAGCCCCGAGGTGCGGTACCTGAACGAGCGCCGCGCGGCCCTCGGCGGTCCGGCCCCGGCCCGCAAGGTCAAGCACGTCGCCCTGCCGGCTCCGGCCGAGCGCTCCTTCGCCCCGCTGATCAAGGGCTCCGGCAAGCAGGAGATGGCCACCACCATGGCCTTCGTCCGGCTCGTCAAGGACCTGATGCGGGACAAGGAGACCGGCAAGCGCTGGGTGCCGATCGTCCCCGACGAGGCCCGCACCTTCGGTATGGAGTCCCTCTTCCCGTCGGCCGGCATCTACTCGCCGCTGGGTCAGACGTACGAGCCGGTCGACCGCGACCAGCTCATGTACTACAAGGAAGCCAAGGACGGCCAGATCCTCAACGAGGGGATCACCGAGGCCGGCGCCATGGCCGACTTCATCGCCGCCTGCACGTCGTACGCGACGCACGGCGAGCCGATGATCCCCTTCTACATCTTCTACTCGATGTTCGGCTGGCAGCGCACCGCCGACCAGATGTGGCAGCTCGCCGACCAGCTCGGCAAGGGCTTCATCGTCGGCGCCACCGCCGGTCGTACGACCCTGACCGGTGAGGGCCTGCAGCACGCGGACGGGCACTCGCACCTGATCGCGTCCACGAACCCGGCGTCGCTCAACTACGACCCGGCGTTCGCGTACGAGATCGCGGTGATCGTCAAGGACGGCCTGCGCCGCATGTACGGCGAGAAGCCGGAAGACGTCTTCTACTACCTGACGGTCTACAACGAGCCGAAGGTGCAGCCGGCCATGCCGGAGGGCGTGGAGGAGGGCATCCTGCGCGGCCTCTACCGCTTCAACGAGGCCTCCTCGCTGGAGTCCGCCCCGGCCGCCGACGCCCCGAAGATCCAGCTGATGGCCTCGGGCACGGCGATCCACTGGGTGCTGGAGGCGCAGAAGCTGCTCGCCGCCGACTGGAACGTGGCCGCCGACGTCTGGTCCGCCACCTCCTGGGGCGAGCTGCGGCGCGACGCGCTGGAGTGCGACGAGGCGCTGCTGCGCGGTGAGGTGCGCACCCCGTACGTCACGCGCGCGCTGGAGGGCGTCACGAGCCCGGTGCTGGCCGTCTCCGACTGGATGCGCCAGGTCCCGGACCAGATCAGCCAGTGGGTGGAGCAGGACTGGACCTCGCTCGGTACGGACGGCTTCGGTCTGTCCGACACCCGCGAGGGCGCCCGCCGCCACTTCGGCGTCGACGCGCAGTCGATCGTGGTGGCCGCACTGGCCCAGCTCGCCCGCCGCGGCGAGGTGCCGGCGTCCGCCATAAAGGAAGCCCGCGAGCGCTACGGCCTCTGAGGCTCGGACGCGGTAAGACGAAAGGCCGGTGTCCGGCCCCCTTCCCCGGGGGTCGGACATCGGCCTTTGGCCGTATGAGCGGTGGCGGCGAGGGGGCGCACCCGTGATGCTGGAGCGGTGATGGACGAGACGGAGTTCTGGGAGATCGTCGACCGTACCCGCGAGGCCGCCGAGGGCGACCCCGAGGAGCACGCCGAGCTGCTCGTGGAGCGGCTGGCGCAGCTCGACCCGGACTCGGTCCTGGACTTCGCCCGGCACTTCGAGTCCCGGTACAACCGGGCGTACACGTGGGACCTGTGGGGAGCGGCGTGGGTGCTGCTCGACGGGGCGAGCGACGATGCGTTCGACTACTTCCGGTGCTGGCTGATCGGCCAGGGCCGGGAGGTGTTCGAGGGCGGGGTGCACGATCCGGACGGGCTCGCGGAGCTCCTGGACGAGTTCGACGAGGAGATCGACGGGGACGGCGAGGAGCTGGGGTACGCGGCCGACGAGGCGTACGAGCAGCTGACGGGGGCGGTGGCGCCGGATCTGGGCATTCCGCTGCAAGCGGCCGAGCCGGAGGGCACCCCGCTGGACTTCGAGAACGAAGCCGTGCTCGCGGAGCGCTTCCCCCGGCTGTGGGACCGTTTTCGCGCGTAGTGACTAGTAGTGCGTGCCGCCGTCGATGCGGATCTCCGTACCGGTGATGAAGGCGCCGTCCTCGGAGCCGAGCATGGCGACGACGCCGGCGACCGTCTGCGGGCCGGCGAAGCCCTGGCCGATGGCCGGGGCCAGCTTGGCGAACAGGCTCCAGTCGGTGTCCTCGGGTAGGCCCGGGCCGTTGCCCGTGGTCATGCCGCTCTCGATGGAGCCGGGCGCGACGGCGACGAAGCGCAGGCCCTGCTTGCTGTACTCGGCGGCCAGGGCATGGGTCATGGACTGGATGCCGCCCTTGCTGGCCGCGTAGGCGGACATGTAGGGGTGGGCGAAGGACGCCGAGGTGGAGCTGAAGTTCACGACGACCGGCTGGTCGCCCTCCAGCAGCGCCGGCAGCGATTCGCGGATCACCAGGAAGGTGCCGGTGAGGTTGACCGCGATGACCTTGTTCCAGAAGTCGAGCGTGGTCTGGTGGGTGTGCGCGGAACGCAGGATGCCGGCGGCGTTGACGAGGACGTCGAGCCCGCCGAGGCCCTGGACGGCGGCGGCGACACCGCTCTGCACGGCGGCCTCGTCGGATATGTCGAGGACGGCGGTGGTGAGGCGGTCCGCGTGGCCGTCGGCGGCGGCCTGCGCCGCGGTGGCCTCCAGCCCCTCCTCGCTGACGTCCACGGTGTGGACACGGCCGCCCTCGGCGAGGATGCGGTGGACGGTGGCCCGGCCGATGCCGGAGCCGCCGCCGGTGATGAGGACGCGACGTCCTTCGTAACGGTTCATGGCGGGAGCGTACCGCCGATGTGACACGTTTTGCCAGAGTGTCAGAATGCGCACTGGTTGAGGGACCGGGAAGGTAGGCTTCACGCGTGAGATCCCCTCGTCCGTACTCTCCCCTGGCCGGCCCCGGAGCCCAGTCGCTGACCGAGCGCCGCAAGGCCGCCACCCAGCTCGACATCGCCCGCGCGGCCTGCGAACTCTTCGCCGAACACGGCCCCGACGGCACCACCGCCGAGGACATCGCGCACCGCGCCGGCGTGGCGCTGCGCACGTTCTACCGGTACTTCCGCAACAAGCAGGAGGCCGTCGGCCCGCTCCTGGCCGGCGGCGGCGACGCCTGGCGCGCGCTGCTCGCCGAGGAGGACCCCGGCACCCCGCTCGACGAGGCCCTGGAACGCGCGGTGACCCGCTCCCTGAGCGACTCCCGGACGGTCGAGGAGGGCCTGGAGGTGACCCGCGGCCTGCTCCGCGCCGCCGCGACCGACGAGGCACTGCGCGCGGTCTGGTACCGCGTGAACCAGGACTCCGAAGAACGCCTGGTCCCGGTGATCGCCCGGCTGGCCGGCGAGGACGCCGACCCCCTGGGCGTACGCCTGCTCGCGGCTGCCGCGACGGATGCCATCCGCATCGCCCTGGAACTCTGGTCGACGACGGAAGCCCCGGTCACGGGCCCCGGCTCCCCCGCAGAACTCGCGGTCCGCTGCCTGCGCGAACTCACCGGCGGGATCTCGGTCCCGCGCTGACACCGGCGCCCCGGCACGAGCACCCGCCTTCCGTCTGCGCTTCCGAGCCGCCGACGGCATCCGCGTCCGCGTCCGAACAGCACAGCGGCCCCGCCGCTCTCCGGTGAGAGTGGCGGGGCCGCTGTGTGCGCTGCTTCTTAGATGTCGAAGTACATCTCGAACTCGTGCGGGTGCGGGCGCAGGGCGATCGGGGCGATCTCGTGCGTGCGCTTGTAGTCGATCCAGGTCTCGATCAGGTCCGGGGTGAAGACGCCGCCGGCCAGGAGGTACTCGTGGTCGGCCTCCAGGGCCTTGAGGACGTCCTCCAGGCTGGTCGGGACCTGCGGGACGCTCGCGTGCTCGTCGGGCGAGAGCTCGTAGAGGTCCTTGTCGATCGGCTCCATCGGCTCGATCTTGTTCTTCACACCGTCGAGGCCGGCGAGCAGGAGGGCCGCGAACGCCAGGTACGGGTTCGAGGACGGGTCCGGGGCGCGGAACTCGACGCGCTTGGCCTTCGGGTTCGAGCCCGTGATCGGGATGCGCATCGCGGCGGAGCGGTTGCGCTGCGAGTACACCATGTTGACCGGCGCCTCGAAGCCCGGGACCAGGCGGTGGTACGAGTTCACCGTCGGGTTGGTGAAGGCGAGCAGCGACGGGGCGTGCTTGAGGATGCCGCCGATGTAGTAGCGGGCGGTGTCCGACAGGCCCGCGTAGCCGGCCTCGTCGTAGAACAGCGGGTCGCCGTTGGCCCACAGCGACTGGTGGACGTGCATGCCCGAGCCGTTGTCACCGAAGATCGGCTTCGGCATGAAGGTCGCGGTCTTGCCGTTGCGCCAGGCGACGTTCTTCACGATGTACTTGAAGAGCATCAGGTCGTCGGCCGCGGCCAGCAGCGTGTTGAACTTGTAGTTGATCTCGGCCTGGCCGCCGGTGCCGACCTCGTGGTGCTGGCGCTCGACCTGGAGGCCCTGGGCGTCCAGCTCGAGAGAGATCTCGGCGCGCAGGTCGGCGAAGTGGTCGACCGGGGCTACGGGGAAGTAACCACCCTTGTAGCGGACCTTGTAACCGCGGTTGTTCTCCTCGGAACCGGTGTTCCAGGCGCCGGCCTCGGAGTCGATGTGGTAGAAGCCCTCGTTCGCGGAGGTCGCGAAGCGCACGCTGTCGAACACGTAGAACTCGGCCTCGGGGCCGAAGTACGCGGTGTCGGCGATGCCGGTGGAGGCGAGGTACGCCTCGGCCTTCTTCGCGATGTTGCGCGGGTCGCGGCTGTAGGCCTCACCCGTGATCGGGTCGTGGATGAAGAAGTTGATGTTGAGCGTCTTGTCCTTGCGGAACGGGTCCAGGCGCGCGGTGGTGATGTCGGCACGCAGCGCCATGTCGGACTCGTGGATCGCCTGGAAGCCGCGGATGGAGGAGCCGTCGAAGGCGAGCTCCTCCGCCGGGTCGAACGCCCGAGCCGGGATGGTGAAGTGCTGCATCACACCAGGCAGGTCGCAGAAGCGGACGTCGACGAACTTGACGTCGTTCTCCTCGATGTACTGCTTCACTTCGTCGGCGTTCTGGAACATCCAACTCCTCCTACTCCCGGCCCCGGGGCAGGGCGGGCTTTATAGCTCGTGGTGCGTCAGTGCGGTGCCGCACGCTGACCCGACCATAAGCAGGCGGGATTTCTCAAGCATGACCCATTTGTTTCGCTCAAGTTAACCAGGGTCCCGTCGGAACGCGGTCGGACACCACCGGTACCGTGGTCGGGTGGACAACAGACAGGCAATCGGATCCTGGCTCTCCGGCCCCCGCGCGGCCGCCGAGGACATGGGCGTCGACTTCGGCTACCGGGGCGAGCGGCTCGGCCTGCCCCAGGAGGGGCCGGGCTCGGTGGCGCGCTTCGGCCGCCGCCTGGGCGCTCTCGCCGTCGACTGGATCGGCTGTCAGGTGATCGCGTTCGGTCTGATCACGCACGGCAACGCGACCGCGACCGGCAACTGGACGCTGGCGCTCTTCGTGGTGCTGAGCATCCTCACCGTCGGCACCGTGGGCTTCACCCCCGGCAAGCGGCTGGTGGGCCTGCGCGTCGTCGCGGAGGACGGCGGCCGCCTCGGCTTCGGCCGTGTCGTCCTGCGTACGGTCCTGCTCGCCCTGGTCATCCCGGCGCTGATCTGGGACCGTGACGGACGCGGCCTGCACGACCGCCTCGCGCGCGCCGTCCAGGTCCGTATCTAGACACCGGAGCACAAGA
Source organism: Streptomyces sp. NPDC059355 (assembly GCF_042752335.1). Lineage (NCBI taxonomy): Bacteria > Bacillati > Actinomycetota > Actinomycetes > Kitasatosporales > Streptomycetaceae > Streptomyces > Streptomyces sp. NPDC059355. Next base: position 107,286 of record NZ_JBHYXN010000014.1, read on the forward strand.
CACCGGAGCACAAGACAGGGGCGCCCCCGAGCCGGGCGGGGGGGGGGGGCCCCCGCGGGGGGGGGGGGGCGGTTAACAAAACCGGGGAAGCCGAACATTACGCCGCGCCGCCTACGCCAGGCCGTGGGGGAAGGAGCCAAGGGCCAGGGGCAGGA
>NZ_JBHYXN010000014.1:107450-162849 GCF_042752335.1 Streptomyces sp. NPDC059355
CCCCGCCGCGCGGGCGCCTCCTCGTCCCCTCTCTCCCCCCGGCCCCCAACCCCCGGGCCCCCCCCGCGGGGCCCCCCCCCGCCCGCCCCGGGGGGGGGGCGCCCCTGCGTGCGTGGTGCGTCGTATACGAAAAGCGGGTCAGCGCATCTTTCCGCCGCGCGGCATCCGCATGCCCTTGGGCATCGGACCCTTCGGCAGGGGCATGTTGCTCATGAGATCGCCCATGGCCCGCAGCTTGTCGTTGACCTGCGTGATCTGCGGACCGGCCAGTACGCGCGGCAGCTTGAGAAGCGTCGTACGGAGCTTCTTCAACGGGATCTCGCCCTCGCCGGTGCCCACGATGAAGTCGTGGACCGGGATGTCCGGCATGATCCGGGCCAGCTTCTTCTTCTCGGCGGCGAGCATCGGCTTCAGCCGGTTCGCGTTGCCCTCGGCGATCAGCACGACGCCGGCCTTGCCCACGGCCCGGTGGACGATGTCCTGGCTCCGGTTCATCGCGACGGCCGGGGTGGTCGTCCAGCCCCGTCCCACGTTGTCCAGTACGGCCGCGGCCGCGCCCGGCTGTCCCTCCATCTGCCCGAAGGCAGCCCGCTCGGCCCGTCGTCCGAAGACGATCGCCATCGCGAGGAACGCCACCAGAATGCCCAGGATGCCCAGGTAGACCGGGTGGTCGATCAGGAAGCCGATCGCAAGAAAGACACCGAAGGTGACGATTCCCACGCCCGCGACGATCAGACCGACCTTCGGGTCGGCCTTGCGCGTCATCTTGTACGTCAGGGCGATCTGCTTCAGTCGCCCGGGGTTCGCAGCAGTCTCTGCGTTTGACTTCCTCGCCATAGAGCGAAGTTTACGTGGCCTGCGGGGTCCGGGTGGCCGCGGCCTCGAGTACGTGCTCGGTTTCGACCCGGTCCTTGGCTCTGCGGCGGTCTTCGAGGACCGCGCTCCATGCGTTGCGGCGGGCGCCGCTCATGAGCAGCGACTCGAAGCCCCGGAAGGCGTCGGTGAACGACGGAATGGCAATGGCGCGTACGGGCGCGGCCTGCATGATGTCGATCCCTCTCACGGTGCTGGGCGGTTCGGGGACGGTCTGGGGCGCACGGTGGCGCGTGGCGGTGGTGTGCGCCGGTGTGCGCGGTGCGTGGAGCCATCGTCACTGACTGGTGTTACCAGGGCATGACCGGTCGGTCAAACGGTGATGAAACATTTACGCGGCCCGCCGGACTCTCGTTACAGAGAGCCTAGGGGCCGCGTCGATGCGGTGTTACCCGTTGGTAAGACTTTGTGCGTGAGTTCACATAGTCCGTGCGGTAGCGCGCGTCACACCGCGGCGCGCTTCTCCATCGCCTGCGTGTAGAGGCGGCCCGCACGGTACGAGGAGCGGACCAGCGGGCCCGACATCACACCGGAGAAGCCGATCTCCTCGGCCTCCTTCGCCAGCTCCACGAACTCGGCCGGCTTCACCCAGCGCTCGACGGGGTGGTGCCGCGGCGAGGGGCGCAGGTACTGGGTGATGGTGATGAGCTCGCAGCCGGCCTCGTGCAGCTCCTTCAGAGCCTGCGAGACCTCCTCGCGCTCCTCGCCCATGCCCAGGATCAGGTTCGACTTGGTGACCAGGCCGTAGGCGCGGGCCTGCCGGATCACGTCGAGCGAGCGCTCGTAGCGGAAGCCGGGCCGGATCCGCTTGAAGATCCGGGGCACCGTCTCCACGTTGTGCGCGAAGACCTCGGGGCGGGAGGCGAAGACCTCCTCCAGCAGCTCCGGGACCGCGTTGAAGTCGGGGGCGAGCAGCTCGACCTTGGTGTGGCCGGCCTCGCGGGCCGCCGTCTGCTCGTGGATCTGGCGCACGGTCTCCGCGTACAGCCAGGCACCGCCGTCGGCCAGGTCGTCGCGCGCGACGCCGGTGATGGTGGCGTAGTTCAGGTCCATCGTGACGACCGACTCGCCGACGCGGCGCGGCTCGTCCCGGTCCAGGGCCTCGGGCTTGCCCGTGTCGATCTGGCAGAAGTCGCAGCGCCGGGTGCACTGGTCGCCGCCGATGAGGAAGGTGGCCTCGCGGTCCTCCCAGCATTCGTAGATGTTGGGGCAACCGGCCTCCTGGCACACGGTGTGCAGTCCTTCGCCCTTCACCAGGGCCTGCATCTTCGTGTACTCGGGACCCATCTTCGCCCGGGTCTTGATCCACTCGGGCTTGCGCTCGATGGGCGTCTGGGCGTTACGGACCTCGAGGCGCAGCATCTTGCGTCCGTCGGGTGCGACTGCGGACACGACCGGCTCCCTGTGACTTCGATTCTTCGGCGCCCACCAGGGTACGCCCGTAATTTCATACGCTCTTACGTCGGCCAACCTGGCGGTGACCGGCCGCATTCCCCCGGCCGTCAGCCCGCGGCGGGCTCGATCTCCCGCGGCCGCGGTTCCGCCTGCTCCAGTACGTCCTTCAGGTGGCGTTCCGCGACCGGCAGCACGTCGGCGATGGTGATCTCGCGGCCCAGTTCGTACGAGAGCGAGGTCACACCGGCGTCCCGGATTCCGCACGGGATGATCCGGTCGAACCAGGTGCTGTCCGGGTTCACGTTGATCGCGAAGCCGTGCATCGTGACGCCCTTGGCCACGCGGATGCCGATCGCGGCCAGCTTGCGGTCCTCGCGGCGCTGTCCGGCGTTGGAGGGGGCGTACTCGGGGCCGTTCAGGCGCGCGTCGAACTCCTCGTCCGTCAGCCGCGGGTCGAGGTCGAGGGAGAGCCCGCCTATCTTCGGCCGGTTCTCGACGGGGTCCCCGAGGACCCAGACCCCCGAGCGGCCTTCGACGCGGGTGGTCTCCAGGCCGAACTCGGCGGCGGTGCGGATCAGCGCCTCCTCCAGCCGGCGGACGTGCGCGACGACGTCGACCGGGCGGGGCAGCTTCATGATCGGGTAGCCGACCAGCTGGCCCGGGCCGTGCCAGGTGATCTTGCCGCCGCGGTCCACGTCCACGACGGGGGTGCCGTCCAGCGGGCGCTCGCTCTCGGCGGTGCGCCGGCCGGCCGTGTACACGGGCCGGTGCTCCAGCAGGAGGCAGGTGTCGCCGATCTCGTCCGCGAAGCGCGCGGCGTGGACCCGCCGCTGCTCCTCCCAGGCCTGGGTGTACTCGACGTAGTCGGGTCCGAAGCCCAGACGGACAAACCCAAGCTCAGCCACCGCAGCGCCTCCTCGTTGAACCTGCCGTGTGCACGTATCGCACTCGCCAAGGGTACGGCGGCCGGATTCCGCCCCCTCAGTGGCCCGTCCACGAGGGGTCGCCGGGGCCGGTCGAGGGGCCGGCCGGGCTGGGCGGCCCGTCCTCCGGTCCCGGCGGCAGCGGCCTCGGCCGCCGGGAACGGCCCCGGGCCGCCGGCCGGTCCGGGTCCTCGTCGGCCGTCGGCAGCCGCCGGTGGCCCTCCGAGTGGTCGTTGACCCAGCCGCACACGCCGCACGCGTACCGCCCGTCCAGCCCCGCGATGTACGTGCCGCACCGCCGGCACTCGGCCTCGGTCAGCTCGGGCGCGGGCAGTCGTGCGGTGGCGTCGGCGGAGGGCTCCGCCCGGGTGGGCCTGCGGGTCATGCCGCGCAGCGTACGCGGACGGAGGGGGTCGGTCCGTAAAGCGCCCTACCGATTCTGCACACGATCGGATGAATGTGGGACAGAGGGGGCGGCATGAGCGGAGTTCGCCGCTACATTCACGCCGTTCACAGGGCCGGGACCCCGGTCCGTCACGTCAGGAAACCGTGGAGCCGATGACGGAACGACCTGCCCAGCGCGTCCCCAACCGGCAGCTCGCGGCGCTGATCGCGGAAGCCGGGTTCTCCAACGCCGGTCTGGCCCGGCGCGTCGACCAGCTCGGCCTGGAGCACGGTCTCGATCTGCGGTACGACAAGACCTCCGTGACCCGGTGGCTGCGCGGGCAGCAGCCGCGCGGGACCACCCCGGCGCTGATCGCCGAGGTGTTCACCCGCCGCCTGGGCCGCCGGCTCTCGGCGCAGGACCTGGGCCTGGACGCCTGCGCGCCCGTCTACGCCGGTCTGGAGTTCGCGGCCACCCCGGAGGAGGCCGTCGACATCGCCAGCGGGCTGTGGCGCAAGGACTCCGGCTCCCACGCCGAGCTGCGGAAGATCGCGTTCACCCCGGCCGGGCTGGTCGTGCCCAGCCGGGACTGGCTCATCGGGCGCGCCGACGAGCGCGTGGGCCGCGGTGCGGACCCGGCCGCCGCGGCCGCAGCGGCGGCGGCCCGCGTCCCGGTCCAGGGGCGCGGCTCCGTGCCCCGGCAGCGGCAGATCGACCGGGGGCCCGGCCAGCGGGTGACCGGCGGGGACATCGCGGCGCTGCGCTCGGTGAGCGAGCTGTTCCGGACCCTGGACCACACGTACGGCGGCGGCCACGCCCGGCAGGCCCTGGTGCGCTACCTGGAGCACGAGGCCGAGCCGATGCTGCGCGGCACGTACGGGGAGACCACCGGGCGCCGGCTCTTCTCGGCCGCGGCCGACCTGACCCGGCTCGCGGGCTGGACCTCGTACGACATCGCCGCGCACGGGCTCGCCCAGCGCTACTTCGTACAGGCCCTGCGCCTGGCGCAGGCCGCCGGGGACCGGCCGTACGGCTCGTACGTGCTGGTGACCATGAGCCGGCAGGCGGTCTACCTCGGCCACGGCCGGGAGGCGGTGCAGCTGGCCCGCGTCGCGCAGCAGGGCGTCGGCTCGGGGCCGCCGCCGGTGGTGCAGGCGCTGCTGCACTCGGCGGAGGCGCGCGGGCACGCGGTGCTGGGCGAGGTGCGGGCGGCGACGGCCTCGCTGGTGCGGGCCGAGCGGGCGCTGGGTGCGGCCCGGCCGGGGGACGACGTGCCGCACTGGGCGCGCTTGTTCGACGAGGGGCAGCTGGCGGACGAGTTCGGGCACTGCCACCGGGACCTGCAGCAGTACCGGGCCTCGGCGCAGCACGCGGAGCGGTCCCTGCAGCTGCGGGCGCCCGGGTTCGCGCGCTCGCGGCTGTTCTGCCGGGTGGTGCTGGCGACGGCGCGGCTGGGGCTGGGCGAGCTGGACCAGGCGTGCGCGCTGGGCGCGGAGGCGGCGCAGCAGGCGATGGAGATGCGGTCGGTGCGCGCGGTGGAGTACGTACGGGACTTCGAGCGGCGGCTGGAGCCGTACCGGGAGGCCTCGGCGGTGCGGACGTACCGGGACCGGGTGGCGGCGCTGTCGTAGGCCGTCCGGGTAAGGGCGGCGGCGGCGCTGTCGCAGGCTGTCGGGGCAAGGGCGTGGGCCCGGTTCCGCGGGGGAACCGGGCCCGGTCCGTGGTGGTTCTCAGGCCACCGCCCGGACGGCGGGCTCCGCGCTCGCCGGCAGCCGGATGCCGAAGTCGCGCAGTACGGCGGTGGCGGCGCGGCGGGCCGAGTGCAGCGCCCCTTGGACGGTGTTGGAGTCGCGGTGGTCGCCGCACACGTACAGCCCGGCCAGGACCCGGACCGGCCGGCGCAGGTCGTACGGCGGCGGCATCGCCGGTACGGCCTCCGGGGCGTGGTGGACGGCCAGCAGCTCCCAGTCGCGGGTGCCGGTCTCGTACAGCCGGGCCAGGCGCGAGGCGACCGTGCGGGCGGGCGGCGGCGGGCCGAGGACGGTCGTGGTGACCAGGCTCCGGCCGGCCGGGGCCCGCGTCGGGTCGACCGCGCTCATCACGGCGGTGTGCGCGACGGGCCAGCGCGGATCGCCGTCGAGCAGGAGCGAGCCGTCCCACGGAAGCGGGGCGGCGGTGGCGTGGTGGATGACGGTGACCTCGTGGAACGCCGGCACCCGCAGCCCGGGCAGCAGTTCGGCCGCGGCCCGCGCGCCGGTGGCCAGGACGGCGGAGCGGCAGCTGAAGTCGCCGTGCTCCTCGGTGGTGACCAGCTTGGTCGCCACCGACCGGACCCGGACCCCGGTGCGCACCGTGCCGGGCGGCAGGGTGGCGGCGAGGAGTTCGGGCAGCGTCGCGGCCCCGCCCTCGGGCACGGCGAGCCGGCCGCGGGCGAAGGTGCGCAGGGCCAGGTCGGCGACCCGGCTGGAGGTGGTGAGCTCCGGGTCGCGGAGCAGGGCGGTGAGCAGGGGGCGCAGGGTCGCGCCGAGGGCCCGGGAGCGCAGGGCGGCGAGCGCGGTGCGCTCGGGGCGGGCCAGTACGCGTTCCACCGGCAGGGCGGCGAGCCTGCCGAGGTAGGCGCTGAGCCGGGCCTGGTCGAACGATCCGCTGGCCAGCGCGCGGGCCGGGGTCAGCGCCCCGGCGCGCGACTGCCGGCCGTCGGTGTGAACGAGCACCCCCGGCGCGAAGGGTCGCAGGACCAGGCCGGCCAGGCCGGGGGTCCGGTCGAGCTCCGTGTACGAGGTGTTGAGCAGCTGTCCGATCCGGTCCAGGCGGAAGCCGTCGACGTGCTCGGTGGCCATCCGGCCGCCGGGATCGTCCGCGGCCTCCAGGACGGTGACCGTGACCCCTGCCGCGATCAGGTGGTGCGCCGCCGCGAGTCCTGAGACTCCGGCTCCTACGATGACGACGTCCGCGTGCTGTGCGGTGCGGTGCGAGCTGGTGAGCACGTGCCCCTCCCCGAGGTCGGCGCGGCTGTGTGGGAATCCTCCTTCCCCCAACGGGCTCCAGGGGAACCCTAGTTCAGTGGGCTATTACGGCCAACTCCGGTCGCACACCGGTCGCATCCGGGTCACAGGCGGTCGCACGGGGGCGGCGGGCGCCTCCGCGCACGCCGCGGACCGGGGCTATCGGGCCAGCGCGGCCCGGATCGACTCCTCGATCCCCGGGTGCCGGAAGGTGAAGCCGGACTCCAACAGCCGGGCGGGGCGCACCCTCTGACTGCCGAGCACGTCCCCGGCGAACTCCCCGAGTACGACGCGCAGGGCGGGGGCCGGTACCGCGCACAGCGTCGGCCGGTGCAGTACGCGGCCCATCGCGGCGGTGACCTCCCGGTTGGTCAGCGGCTCGGGGGCGGTCAAATTGAGGGGGCCGGACAGCCCGGGCGTGTCGATGGCGTGCCGCAGGGCGGCGATCTCGTCGTGCAGGGAGATGAACGACCAGTACTGGCGGCCGTCGCCGAGCCGGCCGCCGATCCCGGCCTTGAAGATCGGGAACAGCTTGCCCCAGGCCCCGCCCTCGGCGGCGACGACCAGTCCGGTCCGGGCGAAGACCGTCCGTACTCCGGCCCGCAGGGCGGGGGCCGCGGCCGCCTCCCACTCGACGCAGACCTCGGGCAGGAAGCCCTGCCCGGCGGGGGCGTGCTCGTCGACGGCGCGCTCGCCGGTGTCGCCGTAGTAGCCGACGGCGGTGCCGCAGACGAAGACGGCGGGCGGCGCGTCGAGCGCGGCGATCGCCCGGGCCATGGCCGCGGTCCCCTGCACCCGGCTGTCCCGGATCTCCTTCTTGTACGCGGCGGTCCACCGGTGTTCGCCGACCCCGGCCCCGGCGAGGTGGACGACGGCCCCGCAGCCGGCGAGCCCGGCGGGGTCCACGTATCCGCGCCGCGGATCCCACTGCGCCTCGTCGGGGGCGGAGGGCGTACGCCGTACGAACCGCACCACCTCGTGCCCGTCCGCCCGCAGGGACCGCACAAGGGCCTGCCCGATGAGCCCACTGGCCCCGGTGATCGCAATTCGCATGCCCTCATGATGCAGCTCCGCTCCCCGGCCCACCCGCCCCCGCCACGACGGCCCGCGGCGCGGCGCCGTCAGGAGGTCCCGAGCCAGGTTCCGACCGCGTACGTGACTCCCATCGCCAGGGCGCCGCCGATGACGTTGCGCAGGATCGCCCGGCCGGGAGGGGCGCCGCCCAGGCGGGCGCTGATCACCCCGCACAGCGTCAGCGCCGCCAGCACCGCCGCCACGGTCACCGGCACCCGCTCCGACGGCCCCGGCAGCGCGATCGCCAGCAGCGGCAGCAGCGCCCCCACCGTGAACGCGATCAGGCTCGCGAACGCCGCGTGCCAGGGGTTCACCAGCTCGTCGGGGTTGATCCCGAGCTCCACCCGCGCATGGGCCTTCAGCGCGTCCCGCTCCGTGAGCTGCACCGCCGCCTCCCGCGCGAGGTCCCGGTTCAGCCCTCTGGCCTCCAGCAGCTCCGTCAGTTCCGCCAGCTCCGCCTCCGGCTCCTCGGCCAGCTCCCGCCGCTCCGTCTCCAGCGCGGCCCGTTCGGAATCCCGCTGGGAGCTCACCGACACGTACTCCCCCGCCGCCATCGACAGCGACCCCGCCAGCAGTCCGGCCACCCCCGCGGCCAGGATCGACGCGCGCGAGGTGGTGGCCCCGGCCACGCCCACCACCAGCCCGGCGGTGGAGATGATCCCGTCGTTCGCGCCGAGCACCCCGGCCCGCAGCCAGTTCAGCCGCGAGCCGATCTCCGCGCTCTGCTCCGCCGTGCCGCCCGCTCCCGCCCCGCCGCCCGCATCCGCATCCGCATCCGTCACGGGACCACTGTCGGCGCCCGGGGCCCGCGGGGCCACCCGGCGGCCGGTCCGGCGTGCGCGCCCCCCGCCCGCGTACCAGGGTGGAGGGGTGAGACGCCGACGCGAGGAGCCCGGCTGGCTGCACGGCAAGCCGCCACCGCTCTGGGCCCGTATTGCCCCCGTGGTGGCGCTCGTGGTGCTGGTGCTCGTACAGCGCCTCACCCAGGGCGAGGCGGAGGTGGGCTTCTTCCTGGCCGGACTGCCTCCGGTGGCCGCCTTCGCCTACGGGGCCGCCGGCACCGCCGCCTTCGCCGGGATCGTGCTGGCGCTGCTCGGCATGCCGTGGGCCGGTACCGCGCACCCGCGGGGCGCCGATCTGGCCACGGTGGCCGCGATCGGGCTGCTGAGCGTGGTCATCGCCTGGGTCCGGCGGCGCCGCGACGCGCAGCTGGTGAGCGTGCGGACCGTCGCGGAGGCGGCCCAGCTGGCAGTGCTGCCGCCGGTACCGGAGCGGGTCGGTCCGGTGCGCTGCGCCGGGCTGTACCGGGCCGCCCAGCGCGGCACCCTGGTCGGCGGCGACCTGTACGACGTACGGGTCGGGCCGTACGGGGTGCGGGCGCTGGTCGGGGACGTGCAGGGGCACGGCCTGGCGGCGGTCGGCACGGTCGCCGCGCTGCTCGGGGCCTTCCGGGAGGGGGTGCTGGACGATCCGGAGCTGGTGGGGGTGGCGGCCCGGCTGGACCGCAGACTGCTGGCGGACACGGCGGACACGCCGGGCACGGTGGATACGGCGGGCGCGGCGGACACGGCGGATACGGCGGGCGCGGCGGACACGGCGTGCGCGGCCGACTCCGCGGACGGGTCGGGGGGGCAGCCGGAGCTCTTCGCGACGGCGCTGCTGCTGGAGTTCCCGCCCGGGCTGGACCTCGTACGGATCGTCTCGTGCGGGCATCCGCCGGCGCTGCTGCTCCGGGCTTCCACCGTCTCGGAGCCGACCGTGGAGCCGGGCCCTCCGCTGGGGCTCGGGCTGGCCGGACCTGACCTCGCGGTGGTGACCGACGTACCGCTGCTGCCGGGCGACCGCCTGCTGGCCTACACGGACGGGGTGACGGAGGCCCGGGACGCGGCGGGCGAGTTCTACCCCCTGGCGGCCCGGGTCCCGGCCCTGGAGCGGGACCCGGCGGGACTGGTCGAGGCGGTCTGGCAGGACCTGCTGGAATTCACCGGGGGCGGCCCCCGCGACGACGTGGCCCTCCTGGTCCTGTCCCTCCCGGACACTCCTTAGGCCGTGTCGTCACCGCGAGACGGGCGGGGCTTTGCGGACACCCTCGGCCCCCTCCCGCTCTCCCGGGCCGTCGGGCAGGGCGTTCGGGAACGCCCTGCCCGACCCGTGCGACCCCGCCGGGCGGGGCTCAGGCTCCGTTGCTGATGATGAAGGCGCGGACCATCTTGCACGTGACGTTCGACGGGCGGTGGATGCCCGTGCGGACCGCCATCGTGCGGATCTTCCGGTTGGTGGCGCGGCGGGCGTCGTACGTCCCCGAGTCGAGCAGGGATATCGCCAGCCGCATCGCCTTCAGGCGGCGGTTGTGGCTCTCGTACCACTCGCGGGGCAGGCCCGCCGGCAGCGGCTTCTTCTTGACGGGCTCGAGGGTCATGGCAGTGGCCATCTACAGCCTCCCAAACGGTAGTTGGCTTCCTGTCGTTCTCCCTCGATTTTACCGGGGACCACTGACAGAAGCCCTGGCCGGAAGGGCTGCGGCCTAGGCTGGGGGCCATGGAGATCTGGATCAATCCCGCATGCTCGAAGTGCCGCAGCGCGCTGACCCTGCTGGACGCGGAGGGCGCCGAGTACACGGTGCGCCGCTACCTGGAGGACGTGCCGTCCGAGGCCGAGATCCGCGAGGTCCTTGGCCGGCTCGGACTGGAGCCGTGGGACATCACGCGCACCTCGGACCCGCTCGCGAAGGAGACCGGCGTACGGGATCTGCCGCGCGAGGGGACGGACGAGGCGCGGGGCCGCTGGATCGCCCACCTCGCGGCGCACCCGAAGCTCATCCAGCGCCCGATCATCACGGCGGAGGACGGCACGGCGGTCGTCGGCCGCTCGGAGGAAGCGGTCCGCGAAGCCCTCTCCCGCCGCGCCTGACCGGGCCGCCCGCCCCCGTTCCTCATCTCGGCCTCACCCCCTCACCCCATATGGTGTGAAAACAGCCAAACGGGATTCACCACACCAGAAGGAACGCATCAGAGGGCCGCGATGACCGACGAGCAGACAAGGCAGAACGGGCAGGCCGGGCAGGCCGGGCAGGACCAGCGGGGCCCGCAGGACGCGCAGGACGCGCAGAACCCGCCGCAGCCCCCCGGGCCCCACCTGCCCGCGCCGCGCCGGGGTGCCGACTGGATGTTCGGCGGGGTCTACGGGACCGTGCTCGCGTCCGGCCTGCTGGCCGCGCTGGACCAGGCGGGCGGGGAGAACACGCCGTTCTACGACGCCAGCTGGGTCCTGGTCACCGCCTGCGCGGCCGCGCTCGCGCACGGGTACTCGCACAACATGTCCAGCCATCAGGCCGGCTCCGCCGCCCTCCGGTGGCGGGTGCTCTCGCGGGCGCTGTGGAACGAGTGGCCGATGATCGTGGCCACGCTGCCCACGGTCGTACTGCTGCTCATCGCCGGGCTCACCCACTGGGACTCCCACGCGGTGACCGCCGTGGGACTCGGCCTGAACACCGCGCTGCTGTTCGCGTGGGGCTCCTTCGTGGCGCTCCGCGTCGGCTACCGGCTCGGCCCGGCCCTGCTCATCGGCCTGGCGGACGCCACCATCGGCCTCGCCATCATCGTGGCCAACGCGGTCATCAAGTAGCCCCGCCGCAGCCCCGCGGCCCGCACCCCCGTGACCCGGAGCCCCAGGGCTCCCGGTCACGGGGGTCCCGCCCCGCTCACGACGGGAGCTGGGACTCCGCCTCCGCCAGGATTTCCGTCAGGCGGGCCGCGAACCGGGCGTCGCGGGGGTCCGGGACGCCGGTGCGGGCCGCGGTGATCAGGGCGTCGAGGGCGCGGCCGTACGCACCGGGCACATCGGTCCAGTTCGGCAGCGAGAAGACCCCCTCCGCCCCGCGCAGTTCCAGCCCCACCCCGGCCGCCGCCGTCGGCGCGCCCAGGCTGAGCACGGCCGTGCTGGCGGCGCCCGAGGCGTGGCGCAGGGCGAGCTGGACCACATCGGAGGGACCGCGGGTGGCACTGACGGACGTGACGTCGCCGAGGACCGGGATCAGGACGGACAGCGCGTGCGGGCCGACGTCCCACAGCCCGCCCTTGGCCTTGCGCCAGGGCGAGTCGGCGTACGCGCTGGGCGCGCCGTCGGGCGGGAACACGGCGCCGAGCCAGTGGGCGGCGGCCGTGAACCAGCCGGAGCGGCCGGCCTGCTCGGCGACCCAGCCGGCGGCCGGTTCGGCGAAGCGCAGGGTGAGGAAGACGACGGAGGCGACGCCGTGCCGGGCGGCGGCGTCCGCGACGGCGCGCGCGTCTTCGGCGGTCGTGGCGACGGGCTTGTCGAGCAGCAGTTGGCAGCCCGCGGCGGCGGCCCGCACGGCCAGCGGGGCCTGGACGTCGGGCGGCAGGGCGAAGGCCACGACGTCACAGTCGGCGAACAGCGCGTCGGGGTCTTCGTACACCTTCACGCCGAACGCGTCGGCCAGCTCGGCGGCGGCTTCGGGGCGTCGGCCCCACACTCCGGCGAACTCCGAGCCGGCGTGCGCGGCGAGGGCGGGGGCATGGGTGCGGTGGGCCCAGGGTCCGGTGCCCAGCAGGCCGACCCGGGGGCGGGCCGGCAGGCGGGGGGAGTCCGCAGGATCATCGGCCGAGGTCAAATCGTACGAAATGCTCACCCGCCCAGTCTGCCCCACTCGGACGGGTGTGCTGCCACCAACCCGCACAACCCGCTCGACCTGCGGTGTAAACCTCGGTAACACGGGGTTCACACACGGGCAACGGAAGAGAAATCGCGAGCGGGCACGCTGCGGACCACACCGCAACGCACCGCAGTACGACAAACGCGGCACGACGAACACAGCACCCGCAACGCAGCACCCGCAGAGTCTGCGCCGGAGCGACGCACCGAAGGATGGGGCCCGTGAGCTACAAGGCTGAGTACATCTGGATCGACGGCACCGAGCCGACGGCGAAGCTGCGCTCCAAGACGAAGATCCTGGCCGACGGCGAGGCGCTGTCGATCTGGGGCTTCGACGGATCGAGCACGAGCCAGGCCGAAGGCCACGCCTCCGACCGCGTGCTCCAGCCGGTGTTCTCCTGCCCGGACCCGATCCGCGGCGGCGACAACGTCCTCGTGCTCTGCGAGGTCATGAACATCGACATGACCCCGCACGAGTCGAACACCCGCGCCCTGCTGCGTCCGGTCGCCGAGCAGTTCGGTGACCAGGAGCCGATCTTCGGCATCGAGCAGGAGTACACCTTCTTCGACGGCATCCGGCCGCTCGGCTTCCCGGTGGGCGGCTTCCCGGCCGCGCAGGGCGGCTACTACTGCGGTGTCGGCGCCGACGAGATCTTCGGCCGCGAGATCGTCGAGAAGCACCTGGACCACTGTCTCGCGGCGGGTCTGGCCATCTCCGGCATCAACGCCGAGGTCATGCCCGGCCAGTGGGAGTTCCAGGTCGGCCCGGTCGGCCCGCTGGAGGTCTCGGACCAGCTGTGGATCGCGCGCTGGCTGCTGTACCGCACCGCCGAGGACTTCAACGTCTCCGCGACGCTGAACCCGAAGCCGGTGAAGGGCGACTGGAACGGCGCGGGCGCGCACACCAACTTCTCCACGAAGGCGATGCGCGAGGACTACCGCGCCATCATCACGGCGTGCGAGGCGCTGGGCGAGGGCTCGAAGCCGCTGGACCACGTCAAGAACTACGGCGCCGGCATCGACGAGCGCCTGACGGGCCTGCACGAGACCGCCCCGTGGAACGAGTTCAGCTACGGCGTCTCGGACCGCGGCGCCTCGGTCCGCATCCCGTGGCAGGTCGAGAAGGACGGCAAGGGCTACATCGAGGACCGCCGCCCGAACGCGAACGTGGACCCGTACGTGGTGACCCGCCTCATCGTCGACACCTGCTGCACGAGCCTGAAGAAGGAGGGCCTGGTCTGAGACCCGGCCCGCCCCGGTAACCGCGACGCACGACGCCCGCCGAGCCCCTGTGGCCCGGCGGGCGTCGTGCGTCGTGCGTCGCGTGCAGGGGTTACCGGAGGTCCATTGGAGGGCCCATGGCGGAATTTGAGATTCCGCTCCACTGGTTGAGACGGGGTGTGCCCCGGGCCCCCCGCATCTGCTTCAATGGCGCTCATGGCCAGCCACTCGCACACCTCGAACGGTCGCAGCGACCTCGAGCCGTTCTGGCCCTCCCGTCAGGATCACGACTTCGACCGGGTGTGTCGCCGCACGGAGAACGCGCCGGCCCTCTAAAGCCTTTCGGGATCCGCCAACAGAGCTCCCCGAGGCCTTCGGTCCGCGCGGTACGCGATGACGTACGTACGTCTCCTGCCGACCACTTCGCGTGAAAGAGCTGACCACTCATGTCTCACACCCGTTCGCTGACCTCTGCCGCCTCCGCTGCGACCGCGCCCCTCGCCTACCCGCCCAGTCCGCGCCACCGGCTGCGGGCCGTGGACCGCAACGAGGCCGCCCGCGTGGTCGACCTCCTGCCCCCCGGAGCCACCTGGCTGCCCGCGCCGCAGCACTCCCTGCCGACGCTGCCGGGCCAGCCGCCGATGGTCGGCTACCTGGTCCTCGTACCGGCCGGGTCGGACGACCTGCAGCCGCCGATCGCCTTCGCCCCGCAGTCCGTTCCCCAGCCCCCGGCGGCGACCGCAGCCGCGGGGGACGAGCTCGTCCGCATCGACGCCGCCCAGCGCACCGCCGAGGTCGACGGCCGGGTACTCGACCTGACGTACCTGGAGTTCGAGCTGCTGGCCCACCTCGTGGCGCACCCGCACCGGGTGCACAGCCGCGACCAGCTGGTGACCACGGTCTGGGGCTACGGCCACGTCGGTGACGGCCGGACCGTGGACGTCCACGTCGCCCGCCTGCGCCGCAAGCTGGGCGCGGCGCACCGCGGCGCGATCCAGACCGTGCGCCGCGTGGGCTACAAGTACGCGCCCTGAGCGGACGAGGGGGTGGGCCCGCACCCCTGCGCGGAGTACGGGCCCACCTGCCGCCGGGCTAGGCGGCGCGGCGTGCCGCGACCGCCCCCAGCAGCACGTCGATCGCCAGGAACGCGACCAGGCTGATGCCGAGCAGCGGTACGAACCACCCGACCACCGCGGTCACGGCGGCGAGCGGGAGCAGCATCGTCAGCGGCACCTTGCGCCAGGCTCCGCGCCGCTGCGCGCGGCCGGCCGACAGGGCGCGGTCCTTGGTGGGCCGGCGCAGCCACCACATCCGGTAGCCCCAGAACACCAGGAACATCACCGCGACCGCGAGCGCGCCGAGCGCGATCTGGTTGGCGAGGCCGAGGGTCTTCCCCATGTGCAGGTCGATGCCGAAGCGCGTCAGCTGCGCGAGGACCGGGTAGTCCGCGAAGCGCAGTTCGTCCATGATCCGGCCGTCGGCGGGGTCGACGGCGACCGAGTCGAGGTGGACCGGCAGCTGCTTGTCCTGCTCCTTGATCACGTAGCCGTTGCCCTTGGCGGGCAGGGTGACGCGGAGCTCGTGGGTGACCCCGGCGGCGCGGGCGGCGGCCACGGCCTTGTCGACGCCGATGTCCGCGGTGGCCGGGGTCGCGGGCATCTCCGTGCCGTCGGGCATGGTGTGCCCGGTGTGCCCGGCGTGCGCGCCGGAGCCGGCGTCCGAACCGGGGGCGAGGGCCGCGGACACCGAGGGGGTGGCGCCGCCGAGCCCGTCCTGGAGCTGCCCGATGTTCTCGCCCGCGTACTTCGACCAGGTCAGGCCGGTGGCGGAGAGCGCGACGAGTCCGGTGACGGCCCAGAGGCCGACGGCCCCGTGCCAGGACAGGGTCTTGCGGCGGCCGGCGGCGGCGCGGTCGGGCAGGACGAGCAGGGCCTTGCGGGAGCGGCGGCGGCCGATCCACAGGGCGAGGCCGCCGAGCGCGACGACCCAGAGCCAGCTCGCGGCGAGCTCGCTGTAGTTCCGGCCGAACTCGCCGAGCTGGAGGCTGGAGTGGAACTCGCTGAGCCAGGCGCGCAGCGGCAGCGCGTCGCCTTCGGTGGTCAGCGCTCCGTTGACGTGGGCCGTGTACGGATCCACGAACACGGTACGGGTCTGACCCTCCTCCAACCCCGGGAGCTCCATGATCACGTGGGTGGTCGCCTCGGGATCGGGCGCGGGCCACACGGCCACGACCGTGCCCTCCGGCACGGTGGCCCGGGCGGCCGTGAGCTGGGCGCTGAGCGGGACGGTGCTCTCGCCGACCCGGGCGACGGTCAGTTCGTCGGAGTAGAGGATCTTCTCGGCCTGCCAGGAGCCGGCGTAGAGCAGTCCGGTGGCGGCGGCGAGGAAAAGGAGCGGGGCTATCAGGATCCCGGCGTAGAAGTGCATGCGCAGGAGCAGCGGCCGCAGGGCGGCCCAGGCTCCGGGCTTCGAGGATGCGGCAGGCGTATCGGGGGTCGTGGCGGCGTCCGGGGTGCGGACGTCCTGAACCTCGTCAAGGGACATGTGGGTCCTAGGTGTTGGCGCGATGGCGAAGACGTGGGTGAAGTGGCCCCAGGTCTCGCCCCTCGGCCGACCGGTCAGACGGCGAGGGCGGTACGGCCGGGGGCCGTGGCGCGGGTGTGCGGCAGGCGGGGCGGCCCGCGGCGCACCTGGGCGTGGGCGGGCACCGCTCCGCGCAGCGTGCGCGGGGGTTCGTACGAGGGCCGGGGTGCGGGCGGCGCCGGTACGGGGGCCACCCGGGCCCGGAGCAGTGCGAACGCGCGGGCCAGCGGCCGGGCCGCCAGCAGCGCCGCGGCGCCGAGGACCGGGGCCAGCCGGAACACGGCGGCCTCGCCCCGGGCCAGCCAGGCGGCGCAGAACAGACCGGCGAGCACGTGGGCGGCGATCATGCCGAGTCCGCCGTGCCCGGCCATGCCGCTCATGCCGTCCATCGCGCCCATGTCGGCGAGGCCGTGCGCGTCCGCCATGCCGTCCATGGAATGCACGGCGCGCAAGCCGTCCGTGCCGCCCGGCACGGGGTGGTGCGCGGGCAGGGGCGTCGGGACCCGGTGGCCCGCGCCCCCCGCCTGGCTGCCCGAGAAGAGCAGGTGCAGTACGCCCTGCACGGCGAGCAGTGACGCGCTGATCCCGGCCGGCCCGCGGCGGCGCCCGGCGCCGAGCCAAGCGAGCCCGGCCGTCACCCCGAAAGCACCCAGAAGGCCTATCAGGGGAATATCCGCGCCAGAGATGTACGAATGCCCCACAGCACCCAATGCGGTGCACACCGCCGCGAACATCGCGGCCCGTGTGACGCGCAGCGGCGCGGGGGTTCCTGGCATGGCTGAAACATGCTCGCACGGGCCCCGGTTCCGCCAGTCCGAGGGTGGTGTCCGATCATGATCGGATGAAATCACTGCTCTGGCCGCCGCCGGCCCTCGGCGTGGTGTATGCGGGCGGGCTCCAGCTCGGGGCCTACGCCCTGGATCGACGGGGGCCGGCGGAGCGCGAGCGCGTGCTGCGCGGCTGCTCGACGAACGTCGACAATCTCGCGGCCGGCCGCTGGGACACCCTGCTGAGCAGCGCCTTCGTCGTCGAGGAGCCCATGCCGCTGCCGTACGCACTGCTGCTCGTCGCGGTCCTCGGGTACGCGGAGTACGCGTACGGGGCCTGGTGGGCGGCCGGGGTGTTCCTCTTCGGGCACGCCGCGGCGACGCTCCTCGTGTTCGGCGCCCTGCGCGGGACGGCCGACGCCCCGACCCGGCGGGCCCTGGACGTGGGCGCCAGCTACGGCTTCAACGCCGTACTCGGCGCGCTGACCTCCGCGCTGCCCCGCGGCCCGGTCCGCACGGCCACCCGGGTGGGGCTGCTGGCGCTCGCCGTAGGGCCGGTGCTGGGGCGGGACCGGAACTTCACGGACGCCGGGCACCTGGCCGCGCTGGGGCTCGGGGTCGGGCTGTCCTTCGCCTTCGATTACCTATCCGGGACAAAACACCCGAAAATCGGATGAACGAATATCCGCCGCACCCACCGCACCACCCACGCCGCACGCACACCGCTGGAGCCGCCACGATGACCACGACCACCCCCTCCACCACCGTCGCCAACCTCCGCGACCTCGGCGGCACCCCCCTCGCGGGCGGCCGCACCGTCCGGCCCGGCCTGGTCCTGCGCTCCGGCCAGCTGGACCGGCTCGACGTGGACGCCGACCCGGTGGTGGCCGCGCTGGGCCTGCGCACGGTCATCGACTTCCGCACCGACGCCGAGCGGGCCGACCACCCGGACCGGATACCGGAGGGCGCACGCCTCCTGGTCGAGGACGTCCTCGCCGACAAGATGAACTCCGGGAAGATGCCGGCCGCCACCCAGCTCAAGGACCTCCTGTCCGATCCGGCGATGGCCGAGGAGCACCTGGGCGGCGGCAAGGTGCAGGCGCTGTTCGCCGACACCTACCGGTCCTTCGTGTCCACCGCTTCCGCGCAGGCCGCGTACCGGACCCTGCTCACCGAGCTCGCGGACCCGCAGGCCGGCCCGCTGCTGTTCCACTGCACGGCCGGCAAGGACCGTACGGGCTGGGGCGCGACCGTCGTCCTGGCGCTGCTCGGCGCGGACGACGAGACCCTGATGGCCGAGTACCTGTCCGTCAATCCGGCGGTCAAGCAGGCGTTCGCGCCGATGATCGAGGGCTTCACCGTCGCCGGCGGCAACCCGGACATCGCGCTGGGCCTGATCGGCGTGTTCCCCGAGTACCTGCAGGCCGCGCTCGACGAGGTGGGCACGCGGTACGGCTCGATGGAGAAGTACGTGCGCGAGGGCCTCGGCGTCCCCGACGAGGCGGTCGAGGCACTCCGCACCCGCCTGACGGCCTGATCCCGGGCGGCCCGTTCCCCTTTCGGCTCAGCGGCTTTCCGCCCGAACGCGCAACCCGGGGACGGGTGACCATCCGACGATTCGCTCGTTCTGCTGAACGTGACTGCGCCGGACACCGCCACCCGCCCCCCGTCTCCCGTGCCGCCCGACGTCGAGCTGGCCGAGGCCGCCATCGTCGAGCACTACCCGCGGCTGGTGCGGCTCGCCTACCTGGTGCTGCCGCCCTCCCTCGGCCGCAACCGGCGGGTGCTCACCGCGCATTCGCTGGCCCAGCGGGCGCTCCCGCGCGGGCGGCGCGGCGCCGGTGCGGAGGCCGCCGCCGCGGCCGCCGTGCAGGGCGGGGTTCCGGGCCAGCGCGGGACCCCGGGCGCCGACTCGGGTTACGCGTACGTGCGGCTGAGGGTGTTGCGCGCGGCCCTGGAAGCCGGGATTCCGCTGACGTTCAGGGCGCTGCCCCGGCGGGCGCAACTGCCCCCGCTGCTCCCCCAGGTGTGGGGGCTGCGGCTGTTCCCGCGCTCCGGCGGGGCCGAGGAGCTGGCCCTGGACCAGTGGCTGGCCACCCTCGACGGCCCCGGCCGCGCGGCGTGCGTACTGCGCGCTCTGGAGCGGCTGCCGGAGCCGGAGGTGCTCCGGGTGCTCGCCGAGGCCGGGGTCGCGAACCCCGCCGTCGCGGTCGCGGAATCGGGGGATCCGGCCAACGACTCCCTGTTCGCGTCCCCCGAGTTCGATCCGTGCGCGCTCCAGGCGCGCCCCACCGACCTGCTGCGCCGGCGCCGGTTCGCCCGGGCCGGCCTGGCCGCCGCGGCCGCCCTCGCCGTGTGCGGGGCGCTGCTCGCTCTGCCCGGCGGCGGCTGGGGCGCGGACGGGGCCGCGGCTCCGCCGTACGCGCTCAACGAAGCGGCGCAGCAGGCCCTGGATCCGGGCAGGCTGGTCCGGGTCGCGCCCGCGGCCTGGCGCACGTCCTCCCGTACGGGCTTCTCCACCTGGCCCGCCCGCGGCGACCGCGCCGACGACGCCGAACTGCTGCGGCGGGCGCTGGCCGTGTGGGCCCGGCCCGGCTCGACCGTCGTCGCCTCGGCCACGCCCGGCACCCCGCCCGGGCCGCCGATGGGCCCGCCGCAGCTGCTGTTCGCGGGCACCGTCGACCAGGCGGTCGTGGTCCTGCTGTACGACGGCCTGCGCGTGGTCCGGTACGCCGAGCCCCGCACCGGGACCTCGGTCGCCGCGCTCGACTTCGCCCGGACCGACGCCGCCTCGGCGGAGAGTGCGACCGCGCTCGTACTGAGCCGGGTCGACGGCAACGTCCGCTACCTGACCGCGCCGTGGGTCACCGGGGTGGGGCTGCGGGACCTGCTCAAGCCCGGCGACGCCCCGGTGGCGCTGAAGCCGGGCCGGGACGGGGTCACCCCGCCGGTGGCGAGCCCGGCCCCGGCGGGCAACTGCACCGGCTGGAACGCCCTGGCCCTGACCGGCGGCGGCGCCACCCGGCTGGTCACCGACCTCGGCGAGCTGACCCCGGCCCGGCTGACCTCGGGCGCGCCGGGCTCGGAGCGCGACGTGGCGGAGGGGGCGGAGCTGGGCGACTGGTCGCGGATCGCGTGCCTGCTGCCGTCGGTCCGCTCGCACGGCGTCCGCAGCGTCAACGCCTGGACGTACGCGAAGCAGCCGCTGCCCGAGGGCGACGGCACGGCGACCTGGCTGTGCACCCGGGCCGAGACCTGGGCGGGTACGGAGGACCGGGTGCAGGCACAGTTCCTGGCCCCGGGCGCCCCGCTGGCGGCGCAGGCGGCGAAGGCGGAGGGCTCGCCCGCCTGCGGGACGCGGGAGCCGCGGGTGCTGGCGGGCGTGCTGTGGAAGTCGAAGGCCGGCCAGTGGTACGTACTGGCGGCGGGCAGCGCGCAGTTCGCCTCGCTGTCGGCGTCGGGCGGCGGGGTGAACGGGTCGGCGAACGGCAACCGGCTGGCGGTGAAGGCGCCGGCGGGCGCGCAGGTGGAGCTGGCGGGCAGGCTGACGGACGGCACGAAGGCGGGGGTGCTGCGGTAGTCCCGCGAGGACGTGGATGAATCTTCAACCGTAAGGGCCTCAACCATCAGGACTGGTCGGGGAGTTGGCGGGATCCGGACATGACGGCCGCATGCCACACATGGCATGATCGGATTCCGGTTACCACTCGGCACCCCACCCACACCCCCCTCACGTACTGAAGGTTCACCCACGTGCGCATGCTCGCCCGACGGCTCCTGCTCCCCGGCCTGACCACACTCGCGCTCACCGCCACCGGCTGCTCCTCGACCCCGCACACCGGGGCCGCCGACGCGGCCGCCCCCGCCACCCTCGCTCCCTCCGGCGACGGCACGTCGCAGCAGCTCGACGTGGCCGCGGCGCCGCAGGGGACTCCGACGCCGGCGGCCGTGGCCCGCGCCGGCGCGAAGGGCAGGACGGAGCAGTCCTCGTTCAAGGTCGCCTCGTACGACCAGGCGAGCGGACGGGCCGTCATAGCCAAGGCCCCGCAAGGGCCCGCACCCGGCAGGTCCACCACCCCCTCCGCCTCCGCCAAGCCCTCCGCGTCCGCCTCCGCCTCCCCGGCGGCGGACAAGCCCGTCGCCGTGGGCGACGTCATCGCCAGCGCACCGGCGCCCGGCGCCCCCAACGGCCTGCTCGCCAAGGTCACCGAGGTGGTCGGGAAGACCGACCGCGGCACCGAGGTCAAGACCGCCTCCACGACGCTGGCCTCCGTCCTGAACGACGACAAGGCCGACGGCAAGGTCCCCGTCGACCCGTCGTCGGTCACCGTCGAGCCCCTGATGAAGGGCGTCACCTTCTCCTGGGCCAAGAGCGGCGGCGTGAAGTTCGGCCCCGAGGGCGCGAAGCTGCCCCTTGGCAACCTGCGGCTCGACGTGAACGCCGCCGTCGACACCGCCCCGGACGCCCCCGCCTCGGCCGGCGCCTCGGTGTCCGGGTTCGTCCAGCTCGCCCCGCAGGTGGAGTTCTCGTACGACGGCAGCGGCGGCTCCGGCCCGCGCGGCGCCTTCCTCGGCATGAGCGGCGACTGGTCCTCGCAGTGGAAGCTCCAGGGCCGCGCCGCCGCGAGCACCGGAGCGCCCAAGCGGATCCCGTTCGCCAAGCTGCACAGCGCCCCGGTCATCCAGGTCGGCCCGGTGCCGGTCGTCGTCAACCTCGACATGACCTGCTACGTCCAGGTGGAGGCCGACGGCCGCGTCACCCTCGACGTCCAGCAGGACGTCAAGGGCGACTTCAAGGTCGGCGGCACGTACGCCCTGGGCAAGGGCTGGACGCCGGTCAGCCAGTCCAACGTCAAGAGCACGCCGGTCACGGCGACCGTCACCGCCTCCGGCAAGGTCAAGGGCGCGCTCGGCGCCGAGGCCTCCGTCGGCCTGTACGGGGCCGTCGGCGTCAGCGCGGACTTCGCCCCGTACCTGCGCGGCGAGGCCGACGCCAAGGCGAGCGCGTCCAGCGACGGCAAGACCTCCCTCAGCGGCTCGTGGGCGTTGTACGGCGGCTTCGACCTGAGCGGGAACCTGCACCTGCAGCTCTCCCTGTTCGGCACGCCGCTCTTCGAGCGCAAGATCCCGCTGGGCGCCCTCAACCGCGAGTGGGCCCTCGCGAGCGGCCACGCCGAGCGCTAGGTCGTGTCGTCCAAGTCCCGTCTGGCCGGCGGGGCCTGGCACGCACGCTCGCCGCGTTGTCGTCGGTCACCGACGCTCCGCGTCGATTCCCTCCTCCGCCTTGCGATCGCACGCACCAGACCCCGCCGGCCCCGCCCTTTCGCGCGGCCGACGCCACTTTGACGACACTCCCTAGCCCGCGCCCCAAGGCAGCAGACCCGAGTCCCCCGGGCGCACACCGCGTCCGGGGGACTCCTGCGTGAAGTGGTGGGCGCAGAGGGGTTTTCCTCTCCCCTACCCCTCAGTACATTGACGCCATGTCTAATACGCCGCACGCGCCCGCCCCCGTGGCGTCGGAGCACATCGAGCTCAAGGCGCGGAACGTGTCCTTCGGCTGGGAGGACACCCCGCTCCACTGGTTGCCCGGCGACCCGTTCGCCACCCACACCATCAACGTGCTGCACCTGCTGCTTCCCGCGGGCGAGCGCTGGTTCGTGCACGTCTACAAGCAGGTGCTCCCGTACATCAAGGACGAGCGACTGCGCGCGGACGTCGTCGGGTTCATCGGGCAGGAGACCATGCACGCCGCCGCCCACGACGACGTGCTCCCGCACCTCAAGCGGCTGGGCCTCGACCCGACGCCCTACACGGCGCAGGTGGACTGGCTCTTCGAGAAGCTGCTCGGCGACCGGACACTGCCTCCCGGCAAGGCCCGGCACTGGTGGCTCATGGAGCGGGTCGCGCTGATCGCGGCGATCGAGCACTACACGGCGTTCCTCGGGGACTGGGTGCTCAACGCGGACGAACTGGACCGCCGGGGCGCGGACCCGGTGATGCTGGACCTGCTGCGCTGGCACGGTGCGGAGGAGGTGGAGCACCGCTCGGTGGCCTTCGACCTCTTCATGCACGTGGACGGCGGCTACCACCGGCGGGCCCGCACCTGGGCCACCGCCTTCACGGCGCTCGTCTTCCTGTGGCAGCGGGGCGCCCGCTTCTTCATGGAGAACGACCCGGAGCTGCCCGCCGCCAAGGCCTCCCTCGGCCAGTTCCTCCGGGCGGGCCGGCAGGGCACGCTGCCCACGGCGGGCGCGATGCTCAAGTCGATCCCGACGTACCTGTCCCGGTCGTACCACCCGTCCCAGGAGGGCTCCACGGCCCAGGCCGTGGCCTACCTGGCCTCCTCCCCCGGCGCGAACGGCGGTGCCACCGCATGAGCCGCGCCCTGAAGCTGACGGCGGTGGCGGGCGCGGCGCTGCTGACCCGGCGCGCCCTGCGGGGGCGCATCGCCCGCTCCCCGCTGTGGCCCCTCCCGGCGCTGGAGACCCCGGTCTCCGGCCACTCCCCGCGGCGCTGGCTGCCCGCCCTGATCGTGTCCCGTACGGAGCCCGCGGACGGGGTGCTGATGCTGACCCTCGAATCCCCGGAGCTCCCGCCGTGGACCCCGGGCGCGCACGTGGACGTACAGCTCCCGTCGGGCCTGGTCCGCCAGTACAGCCTCTGCGGCGACCCGGCCGACGCGGGCCGCTACACGATCGCGATCCGGCTGATCGAGGACGGCCGCGGCGGCTCCCGGGAGGCGCACGCCCAGCTGGTGGAGGGAGCGGAGCTGCCCGTACGCCCGCCCCGCAACCGCTTCGAGCTGGTGCCGTCCTCCTCGTACGTCTTCGTCGCGGGCGGCATCGGCATCACTCCGATCCTCCCGATGCTGCGCGAGGCCACGGCGGCGGGCGCGGACTGGACCCTTCTGTACGGCGGCCGCTCGCGCTCCTCCATGCCGTTCACCGCCGAACTGGACGCGTACGGCTCGCGGGTCACCCTCACCCCGGAGGACGAGGCGGGCCTCCCCGACCTGGGCCCGCTCACCTCGGCGGCCCCCGGCACCCTCGTCTACTGCTGCGGACCGGCCCCCTTGATGAACGCGGTCCGGGAAGCGGTCCCGGCCACCACCCCGGTCCACCTCGAACGCTTCACGGCGACGACGCCCGCGACCGCGACCTCGCGCCCCTTCACGGTGGAACTCCACCGCTCGGGCCGCACGGTCGAGGTCGGGAGGGACGAATCCACCCTGGCCGCGGTCCGCCGGGAGCTGCCCGACACCCCGTACTCCTGCGAGCAGGGCTTCTGCGGCACCTGCCAACACCGCGTCCTCGCAGGCGGGGTCGACCACCGCGACACCCTCCTCACGGACCAGGAGCGCGAGGACTCGATGCTGCTCTGCGTGTCCCGCGCCCAGGACGACCGCCTGGTCCTCGACCTCTGAGCGTCGCCGCAGGCCCAGTAGGGTGTGGCGCATGACTACCGGGACGCGGCGCAGGATGGGTGTCGAGGAGCGGCGGCAGCAGCTGATCGGCGTGGCCCTGGAGCTGTTCAGCCTCAGGTCGCCCGACGACGTGTCGATCGACGAGATCGCGGCGGCCGCGGGGATATCGCGGCCGCTCGTCTACCACTACTTCCCTGGCAAGTTGAGCCTGTACGAGGCCGCTCTGCGGCGGGCCGCCGACGAGCTCGCGCAGCGCTTCGTCGAGCCCCGGGAGGGTCCGCTGGGGGCGCGGCTGCTGCGCGTCATGGGCCGGTATTTCGCGTTCGTCGACGACCACGGGCCCGGTTTCTCGGCGCTGATGCGCGGCGGCCCGGCCGTCGGCAGCAACCGGACCAACGCGATGATCGACGAGGTCCGGCAGGCCGCTTACGAGCAGATCGTGACGCACATCGGCATCGAGAACCCGCCCGCGCGGCTGGAACTCGTGGTGCGGTCCTGGGTGTCGCTGGCGGAGTCCACCGCGCTGATCTGGCTGGATGGGCGGAAGATCCCGCGGGCCGAGCTGGAGCTGCAGCTCGTGCACGACTTCGCCGCGCTGGCCGCCGTGAGCGCCGCGTACGACGCGGAGATGGCCGCCATCCTCGGCCGGATCCTTCGCGACGAGCCGGCCGACGGGCCGTTCGGGGAGCTGGTCGGGCGGCTCGTGGGGCTGGTGCCCCCGGCGGTGGAGGCCGCCGTTCCCGACCCCCGGTGATCATCCGCGTGATAATGCGCCCGTGATCATTAATGACGGGATCTTGTTCCGGCGTGCCGTGGAGAAGGACGCCGCCACGCTGGTGACCCTGTACGACCAGGCCGCCAGGTGGATGCGCAAGCACGGGATCGACCAGTGGAAGCCCGGGGACAAGGGCGCCGCGCACTTCCTGGCGAAGATGCGCGAGGGCGAGGTGTGGCTCGCCGGCGACGCCGACGGGCTGATCATCGGCGCGTACGAGCTGTGGTGGTCCGACGAGGAGGCCTGGGGCGTCCAGCCGCCGGTCGCCGGATACGTGCACCGGCTGATGGTGGACCGCGAAACCGCGCCCGCGGGCGCCGGACGGCGCATACTCGAACATGCCGAGCGCCGGATCGCCGGTTCCGGACTGCCGCGGGCGCGGCTCGACTGCGTCTCCACCAACCCCCGGCTGCTCACGTACTACCGGGGTGCGGGCTACCGGGTGGTCGGGGAGTTCCCCCACAAGGAGGGCAAGGACGGGAAGGTGTACGGGGTGATCCTGCTCGAGAAGCGGCTCGATCAGCTCACCGTCGTGTGAACACCGCGACCGTGCGCGGCGGCGTCGTGAACTCTCCCGTCTTCGCGTCGTACGTCGCCTGCTTGACCGCGGGGTCGGAGCCGGCCGCCTGGACCGGGTGCAGGGCGTAGGCGGTGCCCACGAGGGCCGGGACGCGCTGGGACCGGGCGGCGGGGGTGGCGTTGAAGACCACCACCAGGTCGCCGAGGGTCATCGTGATCACCCCCGGGGTCTCGTCCTTGCCGGAGAGCGGGAAGGCGAGCGCCGCCTGGACCGCCTCGGGGGTGGTGAGGGCGAAGGCCGGTTCCGTCGTACGGATCCGCAGCAGGTCGCGGTAGGCGGCGGACGCGCCCGTGATCTCGGCGCAGCCCGGTGCCTTGCCGCCGGCCAGCAGCGGCTTCGCGTACGGCCACTTGGAGCCGTTGTCGGCGGCGGGCGGCAGGCCGCGGCCGAAGCCGTTGCCCTCGCGGCAGTCCCAGTGGATGGCGTTGAACCAGTCGCCGCTGTCGTACGAATTGCGGTCGAGGGACTTCGAGCGCAGCAGGTCCGTACCCGCCTGGGACAGTGACGGGCCCTGCGAGAGGGTGCCGACGGCCATCGCCAGGACCTGCATCCGGGCCTGGTCCGCGGCCGAAGTGCCCGGCGCCAGCTTGTACGCCAGGGCGTCGGCCAGCGTCTCGTTGTCGTGGGCGTCGGCGTAGGCGAGGGCGTCGCCCGGAGCCGCCGCGTACCCGGCCGGGGAGCCGTTGTAGTCCACCTCGGCGCCCTTGGTGTGCCGGCCCGTGCTGTCCGTGAAGGCGTACGAGGCGAGGTTGCCGGACAGCCCGACCTTGATCAGGTCCTGGGCGTGCAGCAGCCTGGCCCGCTGCTCGTCCGCGGTGCCGTTGGCGGGCGAGGCGTTCGGGGCGGTGAACAGGCCGGAGGCGAAGCCCTGGACGCGCGGGTCCTCGTCGAAGGGGCCGCCGCCGCGGACCGCGTCGCGCGAGCGGTCCGAGAAGGTGGCGATGCCGGTGCCGGCCATGTTCTTCTGCGTGGCCTGGACGAAGCGGGCGTCGTCCGCGACCTCGCCGAAGTTCCAGCCCTCCCCGTACAGGATGATCTTCTTGCCGTCGACCCCGTCCTTGGTGACGGTCAGGGCGTCGAGTGCCTTGCGGACGGCGAGGATGTTCTCCTTCGGGTGGTGGCCCATCAGGTCGAAGCGGAAGCCGTCGACCTTGTACTCCTTCGCCCAGGTGACGATCGAGTCCACGACGAGCCGGCCCATCATGGCGTTCTCGGGAGCGGTGTTGGCGCAGCAGGTGGAGCTCGCGACCGAGCCGTCCGCCAGCAGCCGCTGGTAGTAGCCCGGCACGATCCGGTCGAGGACCGACTTGTCGGACTGGCCGGAAGCCACGGTGTGGTTGTAGACCACGTCCATGACGGTCCGCAGGCCGGCCCCGTTCAGCGACTGGACCATCCTGCGGAACTCGACCGTACGGGCCGTGCCGTTCGGGTCGCTCGCGTACGAGCCCTCCGGCACCGTGTAGTGCAGCGGGTCGTAGCCCCAGTTGTACGCGTCCTTCGCCGCCGCGGCGGCCACGCAGGCCTGCTGCTCGGGCGAGTCCGGCGCGTACACCTTCAGGTCGCAGGCGGGTTCGGTGCGGTCGGAGGCCTTCTCCGGGATCGTGCCGATGTCGAAGGCGGGCAGGAGGTGGACGTAGGAGGTGCCGGAGGCGGCGAGCGAGCGCAGGTGCTGCATGCCCGCCGAGCCGGTGTCCGTGAACGCCAGGTACTGGCCGGGGTGGGCGCTCGTGGGGTCCGCGACCGAGAAGTCGCGGATGTGGAGCTCCTGGATCTGGGCGGAGGTGAAGGGGACGGCCGCGGGCTTGTGCAGGCCGCGCCAGCCGGGCGGGGCCAGCTTCGGGTCGGCCAGGTCGACGGCCAGGCTGTACGTGGAGTCGGTGGTCAGGGCGGTGGAGTACGGGTCGGTGACGAGGTTGCGGACCATCCGGCGGGTGCTCGGGGCCCATACGGTCACGTCGTAGCGGTAGGGCTTGCCGGTCCAGCCGCGCTCGCCGCGCACCGACCAGACGCCGGTGGTGTCGTCGCGGCGCATGGGGACGGTGCGGCCGTCGAGTTCGAGGGCGACCTGGCGGGCGGTGGGGGCCCAGACGGAGAGGGTGGGACGGCCGTCCTTGAAGACCGGGCCGAGGGCGGCGGTGTTCGCGTACAGGTCGTCGAGCACGCCGGCGAGCTGGACGCCGGTCGCGGCGAGGACGGCGCCGTTGGCGGCCCGGGCGCTCGCGACGAGCTGGCCGCGCAGGGCGTCCCGTACGCGGTCCCGGTCGCGGGGGTCGACGGAGTAGGCGGCGTACGTCGCGAGGTGCGGGAACTTCTGCTTCTGGGCGGCGGTGAGCTCGGCCTTGGCCAGGCGCAGCCACTGGGCGCCGTCCGCGCGCAGGGCGCCGTTCTCCGCGGTGATCGTGCCCTCACGGGAGGCGAGGAGCTGGAGGGAGGCGGCGGTGGCGGGGGCGTTCCAGGCGAGGGTGGAGCGGTCGATCCAGACGGCCTCGGACTTGGTGAGGTCGAGGGCGGCGGAGGAGCCGGCGGGCTGCGGGAGGAGGTACGGGGCCCGGCCGCCCAGCATCCAGACCTCGTGGCCGGTGGCCGACAGGTCGAGGGACTGGTCGGTGGGCAGGTCCTTCTCGTCGCCCTTGTGGAGGATGTAGCTCAGGCTGGTCGCACCGGCCGCGAGCGGGACCTCGTACACGGCGCCGTAGGAGTCGGTGCGGGCGGGCATCAGCGGCCTCGACCAGTCGGTCGGGGTCGCGGCGCCGGTCCAGACGTGCAGGCCCCAGCCGTCGTAGGCGCCGTCGGGGCGCTGGTAGTGGAGGACGGCCTTGGCCTGGTCCTGGGGCGGGTAGGCGGGGCGGTCGGTGGTGGCCGCCTCCTTGCCCTGCTCCAGCCAGACCTCGCCGCTCTTCGTCACGTCGAGGGTGCGGTCGGTGGCGACGTCCTTGTTGCCGTCCTTGTCGATGACGAGGTAGCCGACGGAGGAGGCGCCGGGCTTGAGCTTGACGTAGGCGAAGGCCCCGTACGCGTCGCGGCCGGTGAAGTCGTGGCCGGCCGGCCAGGGAGTGGCCTCGCCGTCCGCCAGGTCGCCCCAGGCGTACAGCCGCCAGTTCGTGTAGTCGCCGTCGGGGCGGCGGTAGTGGACGACCGCGTAGTCGCGCTGGGTGGCGGTGGGGACCGGGGTGGGCGGGACCTGGCCGGAGACGGACTCGGCGAGGGCGCTCGCGGTGCGGCCGCTGGGGGCACCCCCAGCGGTAGCTGGGGAAGAATCGACGACGACGGCCTTGTAGCGCAGGGCGGTGCCGGCGGGCGCGGTGACGTGCTGGGTGACCTTGTACGGGGCGTGGTCGGCGGAGCCGAGGACCTGCCACGCGCCGGTGCCGGTCTGGGCGGCGAAGACGACCCGGTTCAGGCCGCCGCCGGTGACGTCGGCGGAGAGCTCGACGGTGCCGGTGGCGCCCGGAGCCGGGGCCTTGAGGGTCAGGGCGGGTTTGGTGGCGGGGGCGGCGAGGGGCGCGGCGCCCTGGAGGACCACCGAGCCGAGGGCGGGGACGGTGACGGTGAGCTTGCCGGCCGCGGAGGCGCGGAGCAGGGCGTTGCCGCCGTACAGGGTGCGGTACCGGGCGCCGGCCGGGGCGTCGAGCTCGACGGTCCGGGCTTCGGCGGCGTTGTTGGCGGCGACGAGGTACTCGGTGCGGGAGCGGGTGTCGGTGCGGGCGAAAGCGTAGACGGACCCGTCGGCGAAACGTTCACTCTGGACGCCGTCCCGCAGGGCCGGGTGGTCCTTCGTCAGCTTCGAGAGAGCACTGATCTGCTGGTAGAGCGGGTGTCCCGGATCGTAGGCATCGCTCGCGTGTGTGCGCACCGTTGCGAGCTGGTCGTCGTCCAGGTAGTCCGCGATCCGTGTCCCGAACAACGGCTGCCGGGCGTCCTTGTCACCGCCCGCGCCCGTGAAGCCCTGCTCGTCGCCCGAGTAGACCACCGGATTGCCCCGGGAGAAGAACATCAGCTCGTTGGCGAGCCGGTAGCGGTCCAGCAGCTCCTGCTCCCCCGCCCCCGGCCGGTCCTGCTTCAGGAAGCTCCCGAAACGGCCCATGTCGTGGTTGCCGAGGAAGGTGACCTGCTCGTACGCGTTCGCCTTGTCCGTCGTGTACCGGTAGTCGTCGGCCAGTACGGAGCCCAGCCGCGGGGCCGCCGCGCCCTGGGAGGCGTACGCCCGGATCGCGTCCTGGAGCGGGAAGTCGAGGGTGGCGTCGAGGCGGCCCTGCGTCACGTACGGGGAGGTGACGGCGGTGTCGGCGGAGTAGACCTCGCCGAACATGAAGAAGTTCTTCCGGCCGTGCTGGGCCGCGTACTTGTCGAGGGCGGTGGCCCACTGCGTCCAGAACCCGGTGTTGACGTGCTTGACCGTGTCGATGCGGAAGCCGTCGATCGAGAAGTCCCTGACCCACTTCTCGTAGATCTTCTCCATCCCGCTGACGACCTCGGGGCGTTCGGTCCACAGGTCGTCGAGCCCGAAGAAGTCGCCCTGGTCGGAGGACTCGCCGGCGAAGGTGGAGTCGCCCCGGTCGTGGTACATCGTCGGGTCGTTGAGCCAGGCGGGAGACTTCAGGTTCTTCTTCGCGTCGGGCACGAAGGGGGTCCGCGGGAAGGACTCGGCGTCGACGCGCGGGAACTTCCGCTTCCCGTCCGCGTAGTCGGAGTCCTCGAACGGCACCCCGTCCTTCGTCAGATAGGGGAAGGCCCCCTTGGAGAGATAGGAGTAGGACTGCTCCCGGTAGTCGACGACGTCGGCGGTGTGGTTGGTGATGACGTCGAAGAAGACCTTCATCCCCTTCGCGTGCGCCTTGTCGATCAGCCGTTCCAGGTCGGCGTTGGTGCCGAAGTGGGGGTCGACCTGTGTGAAGTCGGTGATCCAGTACCCGTGGTAGCCGGCGGAGACGTCGGCCCCCTTCCCCTGCACCGGCTGGTTCTTGAAGATCGGCGCCATCCAGATGGCGGTGGTCCCGAGCCCCTTGATGTAGTCGAGCCGGTCGGTCAGACCCTTGAGGTCGCCGCCCTGGTAGAAGCCCTTGTCCGTCGGGTCCAGCCCGGTCTCCAGCCGGCTGCCGGTCAGGCCGCCGGCGTCATTGCGCGGATCGCCGTTCGCGAACCGGTCCGGGAGGACGAAGTAGAACTGCTCCCGGGTCAGACCGTGCCGCGCGGGCTCGGCGGCCAGTTTCGCGTCCGAGGGCGGGGCTGGCGGCGCGGCGGCCACGGCCGGGAGGGCGGGCAGGAGCGTCACGGCCAGGGCGGCGGCGAGCACTCCTGCGGCGGGGCGTATCAAGGCGGATCTCCTTGGTTACGTGTCGCGTGGATGAGGGCCGCCCGGCGGATGGCGGGGTCTGTGGACGCCGGGCGGCCCTGGTCGGTGGGGTTGCGTGGGGGGCGTGGGGGTGTGTGGGGGTCAGTTGCGCCAGGTGTCGTTCAGGACGGCCTTTCCGCTCGCCGGGACGGTCGCGGTGCGGTTGGCGCCGCTCTCCCAGGTGACGTTCCCGGCGGCGTCCTTGCGCACGTACTTGTACGAGAACGCGGTCCCGGCCGGGAGGGAGACGTCCAGCTTCCAGACGGGGTAGGCCGCCGGGTCGAGCTTGAGGGCGCTGCCGGTGTTCCAGCCGCCGAGCTCGGCACGGTCGCCGGTGACGTAGATGTTCTGCCCGGGGGCGGTGGTGGCGTTGACGGCGAACGAGGCGCCCGCGGCCACCGGGGGTGGCGTGGTCCCACCGCCGGTGCACGTACGGGCGTTGGCGTGCAGGGCCAGGGCGGTACCGGCCCCGAGCGTGGCGGTGAACTGCCCGGCGGAGTTCACGCTGACGGTCCGACCGCTCTGGACGTCGCAGTAGTCGCCGGCCGGGAGCGAGCTCTGGAAGGTCCGGGTGAGGGCCGCGCCCTCGTGGTTGATGGCGACGTACGCCTTGGCCCCGCGCCCGAAGGCGATCTGGTCGGCGCCGTTGTCCCACCAGTTGGTGACGGCCTGGCCGCGGGCGGCGTTGCGGAAGCCGACCATGGAGGAGATCTCCCGCCAGGCGTGCTGGCACTTCCACCCGTCGCTGTAACAGGCTCCGACCGAGCCGCCGTTCGGCGGACCGGCGTCCTTGTCGGTCCACTCGTACCCGGAGTGCACGTCGGGGGATCCGTACGGCCACGCCAGCATGAAGACGCCGGCGAGGGTGTAGGCGGAGCCGTCCTTGTAGTTGAGGGTGTCGCCACCGCGCTCGGTGTCGTGGTTGTCGACGAAGACGGCGGACTGCCCGCTCGGCATGTACCCCCAGGCCTCGCCGAAGTTCTTGAGGTAGGCGAGGTTCTCGTTCTGGAAGACCCGCTTGAGGTCCCGGGCGTAGCGGAACTCCTGCACGTCGCCGTTGCCGAGGTACTCGGAGGGCGAGACGGCCTCGCCGGCTCCGTATATCGCCTCCTGCTTCCAGTAGACGGAAGGATTCGTCAGCCGGGACTTGATGTTGGCGAGGTCGGCGGCGGGCATGTGCTTGGCGGCGTCGATCCGGAAGCCGTCGACGCCCAGGGACAGCAGATCGTTCAGGTACCCGGCGATGCGCCCGCGTACGTAGTCCTCGCCGGTGTCGAGATCGGCGAGCTGTACGAGCTCGCAGTTCTGGATGTCGGCCCGGTCCTGGTAGTTGGAGATGGTCGCCCGGCAGTCGTCCATGTCGGAACCCGAATAGACCCCGGGGTACCCGTACTTCGTGTACGAGGATCCCCCGGTCCCCACACCGTCGCCGGCGGCCATGTGGTTGATCACGGAGTCGGCGACGACCTTCACCCCGGCGGCGTGACAGGTGTCGGCCATGGCCTTGAACGCGGCGCGGTCGCCGAGCCGACCGGCGATCTTGTAGCTGACGGGCTGGTACGAGGTCCACCACTGGGGGCCCTGGATGTGTTCCTGGGGCGGCGAGACCTGGACGTACCCGTATCCGGCGGGCCCGAGCGAATCGGTGCAGGCCTTGGCGACGGACTCGAAGCGCCACTCGAAGAGGACGGCGGTGACGTCCTTGTCGCCGGGCGCCGCGGCGGCGGCCTGCGGCGCCGGACCGGTGAGGAGGGCGCCGGCGGCAAGCGCGGTCGAGGTGAAAAGAGTTGCAGCTCTGACGGCTCTGGCAGGCATGCGGGGGGCCTCCTGGCGGGAGAGGTGGGGATTGCAGAGACCGTAGGGGCCAGGTAAGAGCGCTGCAAGAGTTTGCGCAAGAGATTGCAGAATTGTTTCCGGGGCGTGTCCTGCCGGACGGGCGTGCCACGCAGGCCCGTTGACGCCGCCGCGCGCCCGCGAGCCGACCGGGGAAGCGGTCACGGCCCGGTCGTGAGCCGACCGGCCGCTGGTGGCATGCTCCCGTGCGTGATCGGTGAACAGAGCGACGGCTGGTCGTTCGCGGCGGCGCGGGTGGCGGCCCGGTTCGGGGCCTGCGAGGTGAGGGGCGCTCCCGGGGTCGAGCACGCGGGTGGCGGGCGCGGGACGCTCTGCGGGATGGCGGCCCGCTGCCTCACCTGCCATCTCCACCCTTTCGAGCCCGACGCCCTGCGGTCATGCCGGCGGTGTCGCCAGGCGGCGAAGGACGCCCCGACGGAGCCGTGCGTCCGGGAACGCCTTCACGAGCGGGTCGAGGCCGCGGCTGCGGGACGGATCCGCGGGGAGTTGCTCGCCGCCCTTCGCAGGGGTGCGGCGGTCCGGTCGTGGATCAACGGCCCTTCCGCGGACCTGGCGGGGTTCCACGCCCGGCTCGACGAGCTGACCGACGGCGCCGGGCCCGCCGCCAAGGCGTTCGCGGCCGCCGCGACCGCCGGACTGGCCGTCGTCGAGGATGGCCGGTGACGGTTCCTCGTCGTCCTGCCGGGCCCCGGTGACGGCGTCCGCCCGGTCGTCGCTCGCGGGCCGCACAACCCGTGAGCGACCGGGGGGCGCGAAACGGGGCGCAGAGTGTCGAAACGATACAGCTGCGGGCATTGGAGTGAACGCCCGTTCCCAGTGGCGCTCACGGACGGTTGGACCGGCCGACGCGCGGACCGAACAGCGCGTCCTTCCGATGATCCTTAGGGGAGTCATGCGCATTCGTTCCGCTGTCACCGCGTCCGTCCTGGCTGCAGGCATCCTGCTCGGCGGCGCCGGCGCCGCCCTGGCCGACGGAGTCGACATCGACTACTTCGGCGGCGGCCGTGCGGCCAAGTCGTCGAACTGCTCCACGTTCGCCGCGGTGCCGCACAACCTGCCCGCGTTCGCCGGCCCGGTCTACAACTCGTCCTGCGAGAAGAGCAGCGAGAAGGAGTGGCTGAAGGGCCACCACCTCGGCGCCTGATCCCGCGGCCCGAACCGCAGGGGCGGCCAGACGGTGACGTCGGCCGCCCCTGCGGCGTGCCGGGGGCGGGATCTAGTCCTGCGGGACCTGGGCCGTCGAGCCCCTCACCACCAGCTCCGGCTGGAAGACGTACTCCGTGCGCTGGACCGGGGTGCCGGCCACCGCCTCCAGGAGGGCTCCCACCGCCGCCGTGGCCATGGCGCGGACCGGTTGGCGGATCGTCGTCAGCGGCGGGTCCGTGAAGGCGATCAGGGGGGAGTCGTCGAAGCCGACGACCGACACGTCCTCCGGGACGCGCAGGCCGCGCTCCCTCGCCGCGCGGATCACGCCGAGCGCCATGGGGTCGCTGCCGCACACGATGCCCGTGCAGCCGCGGTCCAGCAGGGCTCCGCCCGCCGCGTGACCGCCCTCCACCGTGAACAGCGTCCGCTGGATCCGGCCCTCCTCCTCCGCCTCCGGCACCGCCGCCTTGAACCCCGCCTCCTTGCGCGCCGACGGGACGTACCGCGTCGGTCCTATGGCCAGGCCGATCCGCCGGTGGCCCAGGTCCGCGAGGTGGCGTACCGCCATGTCCGCGGCCGCCCGGTCGTCCGGCGAGATGAAGGGGGCGTTGACGTGCTCGTTGAAGCCGTTGATCAGGACGAAGGGGATCCCCCGCGACGACAGGCGCTGGTAGCGGGACGGGTCCAGCGAGGAGTCCGCGTGCAGGCCCGACAGGAAGACGATCCCCGTGACCCCCCGCTCCTCCAGCTGCTCCACCAGCTCGTCCTCGGTGGCCCCGCCCGGCGTCTGCGTGCACAGCACCGGCGTGTACCCGTGACCGGCCAGCGCCTGCTCGATGACCTGCGCGAACGCCGGGAAGATGGGGTTCGTGAGCTCCGGGATCAGCAGCCCCACCAGGCCGTTGCTGCGGCGCTTGAGCCGTACGGGGCGCTCGTAGCCCAGCAGGTCCATGGCGGCCAGCACCCGGTGCCGGGTGCCGGCCGCCACGCCCGCCTTGCCGTTGAGCACACGGCTGACCGTCGCCTCGCTGACCTGGGCCTGCGCGGCGATGTCCGTCAGCCGGAGCGGGGAGGTCACCCCTGCCACCACACCGCCGTGTCGGCCCCGAGGACCCCGGGGTCCGTCACATCGCCGCTCGCCAGCAGCACCGTCCCCGGGGCGGGCATGCGTACCGGCTCCTGCGTCGTGTTGACCGTGCAGACGAAGTCCCCGCGCCGGAACGCCAGCACGCCCTGCGGCGCCTCCAGCCACTCCACCGCGTCGCCCGCGCCCAGGTCGCCGCGCTCCCGGCGGATCCGCAGCGCCTCCCGGTACAGCTCCAGGGTGGAGGCCGGGTCGCCCGTCTGGGCCTCGACGCTCAGCCCGGCCCACTCGGCCGGCTGCGGCAGCCAGCTGCCACCCTCGCCGAAGCCGTACGGGGCCTGGTCGCCCGACCACGGGATCGGCACGCGGCAGCCGTCGCGGAGTCCGTCCTGGCCGTTCGCCTTGAAGAAGGAGGGGTCCTGGCGCACCTCGTCAGGGAGGTCCACGACCTCGGGCAGGCCGAGCTCCTCGCCCTGGTAGACGTACGCGGACCCGGGCAGGGCCAGCATCAGCAGCGCGGCGGCGCGGGCCCGCTCCAGGCTGCCGAAGCGGGTGCGGTGGCGCACCACGTCGTGGTTGGACAGCACCCACGTCGTCGGCGCCCCGACAGGACGCATCGAGTCGAGCGACTCGTCGATGGTGGCGCGCAGCGCCTCCGCGTCCCAGCCGGTGTTCAGGTAGTGGAAGTTGAACGCCTGGTGCAGCTCGTCGGGGCGCAGGTAGAGGGCCGTGCGGTCCGCGCTGGG
Organism: Streptomyces sp. NPDC059355; assembly: GCF_042752335.1. Lineage (NCBI taxonomy): Bacteria > Bacillati > Actinomycetota > Actinomycetes > Kitasatosporales > Streptomycetaceae > Streptomyces > Streptomyces sp. NPDC059355. The sequence continues at coordinate 143,288 of NZ_JBHYXN010000014.1, forward strand.
GGTCCAGGCCTCGGCGACGCCGATGCGGTCGCCCGCGTACTCGTCGAGCACCTTCCTCCACGAGCGGTAGATCTCGTGGACCCCGTCCTGGTCGAAGAAGGGGAGCACCTGGTTGCCGAGCAGCTTGAGCTGCTCGTCGCGCCCGAGGTCGGGCAGGCCGGGGGCCTTGACCAGGCCGTGGGCGACGTCGATGCGGAAGCCGTCGGCGCCGCGGTCGAGCCAGAACCGCAGGATGGAGCGGAACTCGTCCTGGACGGCGGGGTGCTCCCAGTTGAAGTCGGGCTGCTCGGGGGCGAAGAGGTGCAGGTACCACTCGCCGTCGGCCACCCGGGTCCACGCCGGACCGCCGAAGATCGACTCCCAGTCGTTGGGCGGCAGCTCCCCGTTGTCCCCCTGTCCCGGCCGGAAGTGGAAGCGCTCGCGCAGCGGGGTGCCGGGTCCTTCCCGAAGCGCCTGCTTGAACCATTCGTGCTGGTCGGAGCAGTGGTTCGGGACGAGGTCCACGATGATGCGCAGGCCCAGTTCGTGGGCTTCGCGGATCACGGCGTCGGCGTCGTGCAGGCTGCCGAACATGGGGTCGATGGCCCGGTAGTCGGCGACGTCGTAGCCGGCGTCGGCCTGCGGGGAGGCGTAGAAGGGGCTGAGCCAGACGGCGTCGACGCCCAGCTCCTTGAGGTAGGGCAGACGGCTGCGGATGCCTTCGAGGTCCCCCATGCCGTCCCCGTTGGAGTCGGCGAAGCTGCGCGGATAGACCTGGTAGATCACCGCTTCTCTCCACCAGCCGGGCCGAGTGCCGGTGGTGGTGGGAAGGCCACTGTCCGAAGTCAGTGCGTCGGCGAGGTGCTGGGTCATGTCGTCCTTGGAGAGATCGGGCCGGGGGTGAGAGGGGGCAGGCAGGGTGGTCGGCCCTGGATCGCGAGAGGGGTGTCAGCCCTTGGTCGCGCCTGCCGTCATCCCGGCGACGAGGTGACGCTGGGCGAAGAGGAAGAAGATGGCCGCCGGGATGGCGATGAGGACCGAGGCGGCGCTCATCGCACCCCAGTTGGAGGTGTACTGCGTGACGAAGGTCTGCAGGCCCCCGGCGAGGGTGAGGTGTTCGTCGCCGACCATGAAGGCGGAGGCGTACGCGACCTCGCCCCAGGCGGTGATGAACGAGTAGAAGCCGGTGACGGCGAGGCCGGGCTTGGCCAGCGGCAGGATCAGGCGCCAGAAGGTGCCGAAGGGGTTGAGTCCGTCCACGCGGCCGGATTCGTCGATCTCGACCGGGATGGTGTCGAAGAAGCCCTTCATCATCCAGGCGCAGAACGGCACGGCGATGGTGAGGTACGTGATGATCAGCCCGAGCGGCTGGTTGAGCAGTCCCAGCTGTCCCATGAGGTTGTAGAGCGGGACGATCAGGATGGCCATGGGGAACATCTGCGTGATGAGCAGGGTCCACATCAGCGGCTTCATGCCGGGGAACTTGAACCGGCTGACGGCGTACCCGGTCGTGGCGGCGATGAACACACCGAGGACGGTGGTGATGCCGGCGACGAGCACGGAGTTGCCGAACCAGGTGAAGAAGGAGGTCGACTCCACCAGGTAGCGGTAGTTCTCGAGGGTCGGTTCCTTCACGAAGTCCGTGGAGATGGCGTGCTTCGCGGGCTTGATGGAGGTCAGCAGGACCCACAGCACCGGGAAGACGGCGATCACGGACGCGACGATCAGGGTGACGTGCAGTCCTGCGGAGGCGAGCGGGGAGCGCTGGCCCCTCTTGCGCCCGCCCGGCTTGCTTGCGCCCGGCTTGCTCGCGCCTTGCTCGCTCGCGCCCTGCTTGATCGCGGAAACGTCGGTCGTCGTCATGGTCACCACACCTCTCCCTGCTTGCGCAGCGAGCGCCGGTAGACCAGCGCGAAGATCATGAGCAGGGCGAGGATGAGTACGCCCCACGTGGCGGAGCCCGCGAAATCGCGCGGGCTGGACACGAAGGCCTCCCGGAACGCCTGGGTCACCAGGATCTCGGTGGAGTCGCCCGGTCCGCCCCGCGTCAGCAGGAAGATCACCGGGAACATGTTGAAGGTCCAGATGGTGGAGAGCAGGATCACCGTCATGCTCACCGACCGCAGCCCGGGCAGGGTGATGTGCCGGAACCGCTGCCAGGCCGTGGCCCCGTCCATCTCGGCGGCCTCGTACAGCTCACCGGGGATCGACTGCAGCCCGCCGAGCAGGGCGACCATCATGAAGGGGACGCCGAGCCAGACGTTGACGGCGACGACCGAGAACTTCGCCCACGTCGGGTCGTCGAGCCACGGGACCGCCGAAATGCCGCCCCCGTCGAGGATCTTGTTCAGGATGCCGCTGTCGCGGTTGAACAGGAACCGCCAGGCGAAGACGGAGACGAAGCCGGGAACGGCCCAGGGCAGGATGAGCGCCATCCGGTAGGCGGCGCGGCCCCGGAAGTCCCGGTTGAGCATGTTGGCGAGGGCCAGTCCGAGCGTGAAGGTGATCGACACGCACAGGACGGTCCAGGTGACGGTCCACACCAGCCGCTGCAGGAACACCGGGTCGGCCAGGACGTCCGCGTAGTTGTCGAGGCCGACGAACTTGTACGTGGCCTCGATGTGGTTGGCGCCGATGGTACGGGCGACATTGCGCTCGTTGGCGTCGGTCATCGACAGGTAGGCGCCGCGGAAGAGCGGCCAGCCGATGATGACGGCGAGGACGAGCACCACCGGGGCGACCATGGCCCAGGCGTACCAGTGGGTGGCGAGGGCACGCCTCAGTCCGCCCCTGGTCCCGCCGGGGGCCTTGCTGTCAGTCCTGCGGCTCCGGCCGCGGGCGGCGACGGTGTCTACTCCGTCGCTGCCCGCGGCCTTCACCACCGACTGGCTGGTGTCAGCAGCCATCGTCTTGTTACTTCCAGCCCTTGAGGATCTTGCGGAACTCGACGCCGGCCGCCTTGGCCGCGTCCTCCGGGCTCGACGCCCCGGTGACCGCCTTGGTGTATTCGACCTTCAGCGGCTCGAAGAGGGAGCCGTTCTCCGGGATCCAGGCGCGCTCGACGGCCTTGTCCACGGCCGGCTTGAAGAACTGGACCATCTCGCTGGACTTGACGTCAGGCTGCTCGTACGCGGCGGTCCGGGTCGGGAGCAGGCTGAGGTCCTTGGTGGACTGCACCTGCACGTCCTGCGAGGTCATGTACTCGACGAAGGCGTGCGCGGCGGCGCGGTTCTTGGAGCCGGCGTAGACGGCGAGGTCGTGGCCGCCCTGCGGGGCGCCGGCCTTGACGGAGCCGGCCGGAACGGCGGCGACGCCGAGGTTGGCCTTGTCCTTGAACTGGTCGCCGGCGTAGGTGTCGGCGACGGCCCACGGACCGTTGATCATCATCGCGGCTTCGCCGGTCTTGAAGGCGGTCTGCATGTTGACGTAGCCGTCGGTCGCGTTGGTGATCGCCGCGCCGGAGGAGACCAGGTCACGGGCGGTCTTGAACGCGTTGACGCCGGCCGGGTTGTCGACGGTGACCGTCTTGTTCTTCGCGTCGACCAGGTCGCCGCCCTCGCCGTAGATGAAGGGCAGGAACCAGTACGAGTCGTCGCCGCGCAGGTAGAGGCCGGCCTTGCCGGTCTTCGCCTTGATGGCGGCGGCGGCGGTCTTCAGCTCCTCCAGGGACTTGGGGGGCTGGACGCCGGCGTCCGCGAGCATCTTCTTGTTGTAGAAGAGGCCGAGGGTGTCGATGACCTGCGGGACGGCGTAGGTCTTGCCCTCGAACTTGCCGCTGGCCGCGGCCTGGGGCAGGAACTCGGCGTCGACCTTCTTCGCCGTCTCGGCCGGGACCTCGTCGAGGTAGCCGAGCGAGGCGAAGTCCGCGACCCAGCCGACGTCGGCACGGATCACGTCAGGGGCTTCGGAACCGCTGCTGAAGGCGTTCTTGACCTTGTTCTGCGCGTCGCCGTACGGGACGTTGACGTACTTGACGCTGACCTTCGGGTGCTTCGCGGTGAACGCCTCGGCGATCTTCTGGAAGCTGGCCTTCTCGGCGTCGTTCGAGGTGTCCCACCACGTGACCGTGCCGGAAAGCTCGCCGCCTGCCTTGGTCTCGCCGGCCGCGCCCTTGTCGTCCCCACCGCAAGCCGTTGCCGCGAGCGCCAGGGTCGCGACCAGCGCGGTGGCCGCTATGCCACGCCGCATATGAACTCCTTCGATGATCCCGGCCGCGCCCTCGCGGTCCCGAGTTGCAGGGAACGTAACAAGCCTGAAAGCCGTCCGAAAGAGCTTGCGGCAATTTTCTGCAAGCTGGGCCGATCGTTACATCCGTGTGTCCTGACGGTTGCCGCCGCTTGCTGGTTGTTCGAACTTCCTTCGGGTCATCAGGCCCGCAACCAGGGGGCATGTGCGCGCGTTGACCCCTATATGACCCATGAGCTGACCGCCTCCCGGCTTGCAAGCGCTTCCAGCAAGGTCACCGCAAGCGGCGGCTGGTGGCGCGATGCCGTCATCTATCAGGTGTACGTACGGTCCTTCGCGGACAGTGACGGCGACGGCATCGGAGACCTCCAGGGGGTGCGCACGCGCCTGCCCCACCTGGCCCGGCTCGGGGTCGACGCCGTGTGGCTCACCCCCTTCTACGTCTCCCCGCAGGCCGACGGCGGCTACGACGTCGCCGACTACCGGGCCGTCGACCCCCTCTTCGGGGACCTCTCCGACGCCGACGAGCTCGTCCGGGCCGCCCACGCGCTCGGCCTGCGGGTCATCGTGGACGTCGTGCCCAACCACACCTCCGAGCGGCACGCCTGGTTCCGCGAGGCCCTCGCCCACCCCGCGGCCGAGGCCCGGGCCCGCTACCACTTCCGGCCCGGCCGCGGCCCCGGCGGGGAGCGCCCGCCCAACGACTGGGAGTCCGTCTTCGGCGGCCCCGCCTGGACCCGGACCCCCGACGGCGCCTGGTACCTGCACCTCTTCGCACCCGAGCAGCCCGACCTGAACTGGGAGCACCCCGAGGTCGCGGAGGAGTTCGCCTCCGTCCTGAGCTTCTGGCTCGACCTCGGCGTCGACGGGTTCCGCATCGACGTCGCGCACGGCATGGTCAAGGCCCCCGGCCTGCCCGACATCGGCCGCGGCGCCCAGGCCACCCTGATCGGGACCGAGCCGCTCCCCTTCTTCGACCAGGACGGGGTCCATGCGATCCACCGCTCCTGGCGGCGGCTCCTCGACTCCTACGAGGGCCCGCGCATCGGCGTCGCCGAGGCCTGGGCGCCGACCTCCGAGCGGCTCGCCCTGTACGTCCGCCCCGACGAGCTGCACCAGGCCTTCAACTTCCGCTTCCTGAACTGCCCGTGGGACACCCGCGCGATGCGGACCGTCATCGACGAGTCCCTGGCCGCCACCGCCTCCGTCGGAGCCCCCACCACCTGGGTGCTGTCCAACCACGACGTCGTGCGCCATGTCACGCGGTACGGGGGCGGCGCCCAGGGCCTGGCCCGCGCCCGGGCCGCCGCGCTGCTGATGCTCGCCCTGCCCGGGTCCGCGTACCTCTACCAGGGCGAGGAGCTCGGCCTGCCCGAGGTCGCCGACCTGCCCGACGCCGTGCGCCAGGACCCCGCCTTCCTGCGCTCCGCCGGGCAGGACGGGCTGCGCGACGGCTGCCGGATCCCGCTGCCCTGGTCCGGCGAGCGGCCCCCGTACGGATTCGGGCCGGCCGGCAGCTGGCTCCCGCAGCCCGCCGACTGGGCCCCGCTCAGCGTCGCCGCCCAGACCGGCGACCCCCACTCCACCCTGGAGCTGTACCGCGCCGCCCTGGAGCTGCGCCGCGCCCTGCCCGGGCTCGGCTCCCCCGACGCGGGCCCCCTGACCTGGCTGCCCGCGCCCGAGGGCGTGCTCCTCTTCACCCGGCCCGGGTTCGCCTGCACCCTCAACAGCCGCTCCGAGCCGCTCGAACTGGCCTCGCCGGGGCGCCCCGTACTCTCCAGCGCACCGGTGGAGACGGACGGCCGGACCGTACTGCTGCCGGCCGATGCGTGCACGTGGTGGGCACTGTGAGCCCGGGACCGGTACAGTCCAATCCCGTGACCGCACGGCTAGCCGACATCGCAGCCCAGGCGGGGGTCAGCGAAGCCACAGTCAGCCGCGTGCTCAACGGCAAGCCCGGTGTGGCCGCGGGCACCCGTGAATCGGTGCTGGCCGCACTCGATGTCCTCGGCTACGAGCGCCCGGTGCGGCTGCGCCAGCGCAGCGCGGGACTCGTCGGCCTGATAACCCCCGAGCTGGACAACCCCATCTTCCCGGCGCTCGCGCAGGTCATCGGCCAGGCGCTGACCCGGCAGGGGTACACCCCGGTGCTGGCCACGCAGACGCCCGGCGGGTCCACCGAGGACGAGCTCACCGAGATGCTGGTCGACCGCGGGGTCTCCGGCATCATCTTCGTCTCCGGGCTGCACGCCGACACCACGGCCGACATGGGCCGCTACGACCAACTCCGCGGGCAGGGCGTCCCGTACGTCCTCATCAACGGGTTCTCCGACAAGGTGCAGGCCCCCTTCGTCTCCCCCGACGACCGCGCCGCGATGCAGCTCGCCGTGACCCACCTGACCGCGCTCGGGCACACCCGGATCGGACTCGCGGTCGGACCCAAGCGGTTCGTGCCCGTACTGCGCAAGATCGAGGGCTTCCGGCTCGGGATGAAGGAGCGGCTCGGCCTCGACGAGGCCGAGGTCGAGGAACTCGTCCAGCACTCGCTGTACACGCTGGAGGGCGGGCAGGCAGCGGCGGCCGCGCTCATCGCGCGCGGCTGCACCGCCATCGTGTGCGCCAGCGACATGATGGCGCTCGGGGCGATCCGGGCGGCCCGGCAGCAGGGGCTGCGCGTGCCGCAGGACGTCTCCGTCGTCGGCTTCGACGACTCCCCGCTCATAGCGTTCACCGACCCGCCGCTCACCACCATCCGGCAGCCGGTGCAGGCCATGGGGCAGGCCGCGGTCCGCACCCTCCTGGAGGAGATCGGCGGTACGCCGGCCCCGCACAGCGAGTTCGTCTTCCTGCCCGAGCTGGTGGTCCGCGGGTCCACCGCCTCCGGTCCGCAGCAACGTAGGGGACCGTCTACTCCCCAGGGCTGAGCCGCTGCGCAGGAGACCGTCCCGAGGGATGATCGAAGGCGAGTAGGCATCTGGCAGACTCTTTCCCCATGGGTGAATCGAGCGTGAAGACACTGGAAACCCGGACGGAAGTCTCGTCACCCCTCGTGACCGAGAGTGATGCCCGTCCGGGGACTCAGCGCGCTCTCCTGTCCCGGTTGCGCGCCCCGCGCCGGCCGCGGATCTGGTTCGAGATCCTGCTCATCGGGGTCAGTTACTGGACCTACTCGCTCATCCGCAACGCGGTGCCGGAACAGAAGGCGGACGCCCTCGCGAACGCCGACTGGCTGTGGGACCTCGAACGCACCCTCGGCATCGCGGTGGAGCAGTCGGTCAACCACGCCGTCAACTCGGTGACGTGGCTGATCGTCGGCATGAACTACTACTACGCCACGCTCCACTTCGTCGTGACCATCGGCGTCCTGGTGTGGATCTACCGTTTCCATCCGGGGCGCTACGCCGCCACGCGGATGGTCCTCTTCGCCACCACGGGCGTGGCCCTGCTCGGCTACTACTTCTTCCCGCTCGCGCCGCCGCGGCTGATGAACGGGCAGAGCTTCGTGGACACCGTGCTGGTCCACCACACCTGGGGCTCGATGGCCTCCGGCAACCTCAAGCACATGTCGAACCAGTACGCGGCCATGCCCTCGATGCACATAGGGTGGTCGCTCTGGTGCGGACTGACGATCTTCGCGGTCGCCTCCGCCCCGTGGGCCCGGATCCTGGGCCTGCTCTACCCGGTGGCCACCCTCGTGGTCATCGTGGCCACCGCCAACCACTTCTGGCTGGACGCCGCGGGCGGCATGCTCTGCCTCGCGTTCGGCTACACGGTCTCGCGCGGCTGGTACGGCTCGCTGCCGCACCGGCTGCCGCGCGAGCCCGAGGAGACGGGACCGCATCCGGCGACGTCGGCCTTGCTGAACCGGTTCCGCAAGGCCTAGAACCCGCCGTTCAGACCTCCCCGTACGTGATCCGTCCGCCCGACATCGTGAGCCGGATCGGGGCCTGCGCCAGCTCGTCCGGGGCGGTGTCCACGGGGTCGAGGGCGAAGGCCGTCAGATCCGCCCGGAAGCCGGCCGCGATCCGGCCGCCCACCCGCTGCTCCCCCGCCGCGAGCGCCGCGTGCGAGGTCATGCCCTCCAGCGCCATCAGCCCGGTCAGGGCGGCCCCCGCTGCGGCCGCGCCCAGCGGGCTGCGGGCGACGGCCAGCACCCGGCGGGCGTCGTGGTGCGCGATGGGCCAGTCCGAGCCAAGGGCCAGCACGGCCCCCGCGTCGCGCAGGTCCCGGCAGCGCCAGGCCCGGGCCGCCCGGTCCGGGCCCAGCCGCTTCGACCACTCGTCGCTGTGGTCGGCCCGGGTGTACGCGGTGTGCGGCGGCTGCATCGAGGCGATCACCCCGAGCTCCGCGAACCGCTTCAGCTGGTCGTCGGGGACGGTCTCGATGTGCTCGATCCGGTGCCGCATCCGGGCCTGGGGGCCCAGCGAGGCCACCGTGTCGAGGACGTGGCGGACCGCCGCGTCGCCGATGGCGTGGGTCGCGGTGCGCACCCCGGCCGCGTCGAGGGTCCGTACGGCCGCCGAGTAGGCCTCGGGATCGGGCCAGAAGGCGTCGGTGCCCCGGCCGTGGCAGTCGGCGTGCTCCAGCCAGGCGGTGCCGCCCTCGACGGTGCCGTCCATGAAGAACTTGACGCCGCCGACCTGCCAGTGGCGGCCGCGCACGCCCTGGAGTCCGATCAGCTCCGCCAGCTCCTCGGGTGTGGCGCCCGGCATGCACCAGGGCGCCAGCTTCAGCCGCAGCGGCAGGTCGCCGTCGTACTCGACGCCCGCCAGCAGGGCCGGTACGTCACCGTCGCCGAGGTCCATGACATGGGCCCCGGTGAGGCCGGTGGCGGCCATCTCGCCGAGCAGCGCGGTGAGCCGGGTGCGCCGCTCGGCGGCCGAGGGCTTCGGGGCGAGGGCGCCGACCAGGGACATCGCCGCGTGCTCGACGAGGTGGCCGGTCGGGCGGCCGTCCGGACCGCAGACGATCTCCGAGCGCTGGTCGAACGTGCGCGGGCCGGTGATGCCCGCGGCGTCCAGGGCCGAGCCGGAGGCGAGGGCGGAGTGGCCGTCGTACAGGCGCAGGAAGGCGGGTGCGCCGGCCAGGGCCTCCTCGATCAGTGCCTTGTCCACGGGGCGGCCGCCGAAGGCGTTGTGGTCGAGGCCGTGGCCGAGGATCCAGCCGGCCGGGCGCGGGGCGGTGCGCAGGGCGGCCCGCAGCTGGTCGAGGTCGCGGACGGCCGAGAGGTCGGTCCCGGTGGCCATCTCGATGCCCCAGACGGGGTGGCTGTGGGCGTCGGTCAGGCCGGGGGTGAGGGTGGCGCCGCCGAGGTCGACCACCTCGGTGGCGGGGCCGCGCCAGTCGCGTACGTCGGCCTCGTCGCCGACGGCGAGGATCTCGTCGCCGCGGACGGCTACCGCGCGGGCCTCGGGGCGGCCGGGGTCGAGGGTGCGGACGCGGGCTCCGGTGAGGACGGTGTCGGCAGCGGGCACGGCTCTTCTCCTTCGGGTACGTCGGTTGCGGGCTCGGCGGCGAACCGGGCGTAGGTCTCGGGGCGGCGGGTCTTCAGGCGCTGCGCGAGCGCCAGCCCGGCCAGGAACACGGCGGGGACGAGGGCGACGAGGACGGTGTTCACGGTGGTGGAGGCCATGGTGAACAGGCCCACCTTGGAGACGACCAGGCAGATCGCGACGGCCAGCAGCACGGCGGCGGCCACGGGCGCGACCACGGTCCGCCAGGGGCCTTCGGTGTGCGCGGTGCGCCGGAAGTAGACGGGTACGGCGATCGCGGCGAGCAGCATCAGCGCCATGAGCCCGATCATGCCGGGCGTGTTCACCCAGAGCAGCAGCTGCTGGTACGGATCGGCACCGGCCAGCGCGAAGGCGAGCACGATGACGGCGCCGAGGGAGGTCTGGGCGAGCCCGGCGAGGTACGGGGAGCGGTGGCGCGGGTGGACCCGGCCGAGGGCCGCGGGCAGTACGCCCTCCTCGGCGAGGGCGAGCGCGTAGCGGTTGATGGCGTTGTGGAAGGCTAGGAGGGAGGCGATGACGCTGGTGACGATGAACAGGTGCATGAGGTCGGCCGCCCAGGGGCCGACGTACGTGGTGATCGCGGCGAAGAACAGGCCGCCGGGGTTCTCGGCGGCGGCCGCCACGACCTCCTCGGCGCCGAAGGCCTGGATGACGGTCCAGACGATGAAGGCGTAGAAGAGGCCGAGGAAGGCGACGGCGATGTAGGTGGCGCGCGGGATGGTCCGGTCGGGGTCGCGGGCCTCGCGGCGGTAGATGACGGTGGACTCGAAGCCGGTGAACGCGGCGAAGGCGAAGGCGAGCACGGCGGCGGTGCCGGGGACGAGGACCGCGCCGGGGGCGAAGGAGCCGGCGGAGAGTCCGTGGGCGCCGCCCTTGACGAGGACGCCTCCGGCGAGCAGGACGAGTATCCCGGTCTCGGCGACGAGCAGGACGCCGAGCACCTTGGCACCGAAGTCGATCGAGCGGAAGCCGCCGTACCAGATGAGGGCGAGGCCGGCGAGGGAGACGGGGAGCCAGGGGACGTCGAAGCCGCCGAGGGCGTGGGCGGTGTCGGCGGTGGTGGTGCCGAGGAGGCCGTAGACCCCGATCTCCATGCCGTTGTAGCCGACCAGGGCGAGCAGCGCCGCGCCGATGCCGACGCGCTTGCCCAGGCCCCGGGCGATGTACGCGTAGAAGGCTCCGCCGCTGCGGACGTGGCGGCTCATGGTGGTGAACCCGACGGCGAACACGGCGAGGGTGAGGCCGGCGAGGAGGTACCCGGCGGGGGCGCCGATCCCGCCGAGCAGGATGGCGACGGGGGCCACTCCGGCCATGACGGTGAGGGGGGCGGCGGCGGAGACGACGAAGAAGGAGATGTCGGCGGTGCCGAGCGCCGCGCGGCGCAGGGCGGGTCTGTCGGTCGGCGGTTCCGGCGTTTCGGGCATGCGGCAGTGCACCCTTCGGGGAGACCAAAACCTAAAGGCTTTAGGTTTGCGGCAATGTAGCCTCCGGTTTTGGCGTACGGGAAGACCTCACGGCGGGAGAAACCGATGGCACGGCCGCGCACCCCCCTCCTCGACAGGGAGCGGATCGCCGCGACCGCACTGCAACTCGTGGAGGAGCAGGGCGAGTTCAGCGTCCCGCAGATCGCCCGGGAGCTCGGCGTGCAGACCGGGTCGGTGTACCACCACGTGGACGGCCGGGCGGGGGTGGTGGAGCTGGTGCGGGAGCTCGTATGCGACCGGATCGCCGGCGAAACCCTGGACCTGGAGCCGTGGGACCGGGCCCTGGAGGCCTGGGCCCGCTCGTACCGGGCCGCCTTCGCGGCCTCGCCGCGGGCCATCCCGCTGCTCATGACCACGCCGGTGCGGGCCCCGCGGGTGCTGGCGCAGTACGAGCGGGCGGTCGGCATGCTGCTGGCGGCGGGGTTCACCCGCGACCGGGTGATGCCGCTGTTGACGGCACTGGAGAACCTGGTCCTCGGCTCGGCCCTGGACCTGACCGCCCCCGAGGCCATGTGGGAACCGTCGCCCGACACCCCGCTGCTCGCGGACGCCCTGGAGGCCGTGGGCCCGGGCCGCGCGGACGCCGCCTTCGATGTGGGCCTGGCCGCGTTCCTGGCGTACGCGCGCTCCCTGCGGGGCGAAGCGGGCTGAGGGATCGGCCGGTCAGCGGGTGCGCGCTGCGCGCGGGCCCAGCCATCGCTCCAGCACCCCGCGACGGGCCTCGGGCGAGGGTGCCGGCTCCGGTACGGGTGCCGCTGCCGGGCCGTCCGCGCTCGCGCCGATCTGTTCGAGGGCCTCGGTGAGGGTGCGGACGTAGGCCTCGTCGGCCAGGATCCGGACGTGCTCGTACGGGTGGTTCAGCCGCTCCTCCGCCCCCAGGATCCGGCGCAGCAGGGGCGCCGCGGCGGCGGCGGGCGCCCCGATCCCGCCGAGCCGGCGGACGGCCTCGCGGGTCGGCAGGGCGGGGTTCCCGGTCCAGTCCGGGTCCACCTCGGCCAGCAGCACCGCCACGGCGGGCTCCGCGTCCCCGGTGATCCGCGCGTACGCGTGGGCCGCGGCGACCCGGGTCCAGGCTCCGGGCGATTCCATCAGGCCGCGCACGGTGTCCGCGTGGGCGGCGGCCAGGGGACCCAGATCGGCGAGGAAGGGCAGGCCGTGGCTGGCGGTCCCGGTTCCGACGGCCGCACCGCACACGTCGAGGGCGAGGGTCGGGTCGCCTGTGGCCCTCCAGTGCGCCCAGGCGGCCAGCCGCGGATGGTGGCGGGCCGCCTTCGGGGCACGGCCGGTGGCGAAGTCGGCCAGCCGGTCGGCTGTTCCCGCAGCCGCCGGGCCGATCCGGCCCAGGGCGCGCAGGGCGCCGTAGGCGTAGGGGCCCTCCAGGTACGGGAGCACCTCGGGCACGGCGGGCGCGGCGGCCGGGCCCCAGAGCGCGAGGAGTTCGAGGGCGGCGGTGCTCGCGTGGTACTTCGCCGGATCGTGGCGCAGCACCGCCCGCATCGTCGGGAGCAGTTCCGCGACGGGCAGCGCGGCCAGGTGGGAGACCCAGGGGACGTGGAACGGGACCCGGTTGCCCTCCGCGATGCGCCGGAGGGCGGGCAGCGCGCGGAGGTCCCCCGTCCCGGCGAGGGCGACCGCGAGCTCCTCTACGTTCCCGAGCCGCGCGGCGAGGGCCCTGGCCAGCCGGTCGGCATGCCCGGAGACGGCGGGGCCGGCCTGCGCCACCGCCCTGGCCGCGTCCCAGCTGCTGCCCAGGGGGTTGCAGGCCGCCTTGACGGCGACTTCCCAGCACTCCGGATCCGGCCGCCGGTAGCGGATGACGGCCTTGACGGCCGAACCCGCACTTTCACGCGGCGGCGTAAGTGACGAACCCGTCCCAGGCGGCCGGGGCGACGGCCAGCCGGTCGCCGTCGGGCCGCTTGGAGTCCCGGACGAGGACGGTCCCGGGGGTACGGGCGACCTCGACGCAGTCGTTGCTGCTGCTCGCGCTGTAGCTGCTCTTGGTCCAGGCGACTTCGACGCAGTCGGGTCCGTCATTGGTGCTGTAGCTGCTCTTGACCCACGTCAGCGCGGAGAGCCCCTCGGCCGACTGCCTGATGCTCATGTCTCCCCCAGTGCCTTCTCAATGAACGTCAGAGATTCGCGAGGCGTCAGAGCCTGCGCTCGGATCATGCCATAGCGCATGTCCAGGACCTGGACCTCTTTGGGTTCAGTGATCAAGCGGCTGACCAGCTGAACTTCGTTGTGCCCAACCGTCGTTCCATCCTTGAGGCGCATGATCTTCAGTGATCCCGCGAGACCGGCGTGCTCCTCCACCGCAGTGGGCATCACCTGGATCTCCACGGTGCGCAACTGGCCGACCTCCAGAAGGTGCTCCAGTTGGCGGCGCAGCACCATTTTGCCCCCGACAGGCCGTCGGAGAACAGCCTCCTCCTGCACGACGGTCAGCAACGGGGCCGGATGTCGCCGGAGGATGTCGTGGCGCGCCACCCTCGCCGCCACCAGACGCTCGATCTGATCCTCCGAGTAGGCCGGACGCCTCACCGCGTAGAGGGCACGGATGTACTCCTCGGTCTGAAGCAAGCCCGGGACCACGCCGTTGTCGTAGGACCCGATCTCGACGGCCTCGGACTCCAACTTGGCCAGATCCCGGACCTTCTTGGGATAGCGGGCCTTTTCGACGTCCACCTTCATCGCGGCGATCTTCCCGCCCGCACCGAGAACCTCGTCCGCCTTGTCCAGGTACTCCGGACGCGGAATTCGGATGCCGCTTTCGATCTTGCGGGTCAGGTCCGCCCCGTAGCCCATCCGTTCAGCGAAAGCGGACCGGTCGAATCCGGCCGCCTCCCGCCACATTTTCAACTGGCGCCCCACCGCCGCGACGACCGCCCCGGATTCGTCCTCCGGATCGAGTGCCCAGCTCGACTCGTCGGTGCCCTCTGCGCTCACTGCCACCTCCGTTGGCCTGCAACTCCCGTCAGGCTACGCACGGATGGCCGCACAGAGGCGCGAGAACGGGAAAGTCCGATTTCGCCGGATCGAGGTTTCCACGGTCCGGTGTGGCGATAGCCGGTGACGCTCGACGCCTAAAGACAAACAACCGGGGGAAATGACCTCTCCTCACCTCCCCCTCCCCTCTCACTCGGACGGGTGAACCACCCCAACCCGGCTGGCGCATATGCCAATCCGTCGGGCACGCTAACCCCCGACAACCCCATAAACGCAATTCGGCCCTCGTACGGGACGCCAATCCCGCCCGAGGGCCTGACCAAGAGAAGGCATCTACCCTTCCATGGCTGACCAGCAGTTTAGCGCGCCCTCGCGCGCCTCGTCGGGCATCCGGCACATCAATCACGACCACCGCCGCGGCTACGTCAAGATCGGCAACCACCTCGCCCAGCACCGCGAGTTGAGCATGACGGCGATCGGTCTGGCCACGCACATCCAGTCCCTCCCGCCGGGCGCGAAGGTCACCATCAAGGCCCTCGCCGAACGCTTCCCCGAGGGCGAGGTCCGCATCGCCGCCACCCTGCGGGAGCTGGAGGAGCACGGCTACCTGGCCCGCTTCCAGGAGCGGCTGCCGACCGGGCGTGTCGTGTCCTGCACCGTCTCGTACAACAACCCGCCCGCGATGGCGGCAGCGGCTCGCGAGCGGCGCGCCGAGCCCATCGGAGCCGAGCGGAAGCCGGCTCCCGAGCCGGACCCCGAACCGGAGGCGGACCCGGACCCCGCCCCGGCCACCGTCCCCGAGGCCGAGCTCCAGGCCCGCGAGCTGCTGGCCCGGCTGCGGCTGCGCGATCCCCGGCTCGTGCTGTCCGAGCGGGACACCGTACGACTGGCGCCCGCCGCGGCGGTGTGGCTGGAGCGCGGGCTGACCCCGAGCGCCGTCGCCGACGCCCTGACGCGGTCGCTGCCCACGACGGCCATCCACTCCCCGGCCGCGCTGCTCGCCCACCGCCTGCGGGAACTGCTCCCGCCCCGGCTGCCCGACCCCGGCGCTGCACGCCCCGTACCGCCCGACCGGGAGATCCACCCGCTCCGCACCTGCGACGGCTGCGACCGCGCCTTCCGCTCCCCCGTCCCCGGCCGCTGCCGCGACTGCCCACCCGCGGACGCACGGGCGGCGTAGGGGATGGGCCCGGAGCCGAGTGGCGGGTCCCCGTCTGCGGGCGTGAACTGGAAGGGGAGGCACATGTAAGGACGTCACGGAGGAGAGTCATGCGTCACTCACCCCTGCTCGCGCTGACAGGACTTGCGCTCTCGGCCTCGCTCACCCTCGGACCGGCCGCCGTCGCCGCGCAACCCCCGTCCGGCCGGGTCTCCGTCGCACCGACCGCGACCCTCTGCAGGCTGGACGGCACGGTCTGGGACTACTCCACGGGGCACGTCTCCACGGACCAGAAGGCCCGCGCCCGCTGCGAGGGGCTCAGGCAGGGCGAAGCCCGCGGCGCGGACGACGGACGGCAGTGCCGTCCGAAGAACTACCCGCTGTGGGTGCCCAACCCGAACGATGTGTCGAGCGCCAAGCAGAGCGGGTTCAAGAGCGGGTACGACAGGGCCTACCAGCGCGAATGGAACAACGCCAACTGCCAGAACCGGCCGCAGCCCGAGCCGTACTACCCGCCGGTGCACTAGACCCGGCTGGACCCGGGCCGAACTACGCCCCGTAGAACAGGTCGTCCACCACCGCCCGGGCGCGGCGGGTGATGCGGCGGTAGTCGTCGAGGAGTTCGCCGACCGTGCCCTCCGCGTAGCCCAGGTAGCGGCCCACGGCCGCCAGTTCGCGGGCCTCCGAGGGGAAGGTGTCCCCGGCGCGGCCGCGGACCAGCATCACCGCGTTGCGGACCCGGGTGGCGAGCACCCAGGCCTCGTCCAGGATCTGCGCCTCCTCGGCCGGGATCAGCCCGGCCGCGTGGGCGGCGGCCAGGGCCTCGCGGGTCCGGGTGGTGCGCAGGCCCGGCTCCGACCAGGCGTGCCGCATCTGGATCAGCTGGACGGTCCACTCGACGTCGCTGAGGCCGCCGCGGCCCAGCTTGGTGTGCAGGGTCGGGTCGGCGCCGCGCGGGAGGCGTTCGGACTCCATGCGGGCCTTCAGGCGGCGGATCTCCCGTACGGCGTCCTCGCCGAGGCCCTCCGCCGGGTAGCGCAGCGGGTCGATCAGCTCGATGAAGCGGGCACCCAGGTCGGCGTCCCCCGCGACCGGTTCGGCGCGCAGCAGGGCCTGGCTCTCCCAGGTCAGGGACCAGCGCCGGTAGTACGCGGCGTACGAGGACAGGGTCCGTACGAGCGGCCCGGAGCGGCCCTCGGGGCGCAGGTCGGCGTCGATGAGCAGCGGCGGGTCGGCGGTGGGGAGTTGGAGCAGCCTGCGCATCTCGGCGATGACGGTCTGGGCGGCCTTCGCGGCCTCCTGTTCGTCGACGCCCTCGCGGGGCTCGTGGACGAACAGGACGTCGGCGTCGGACCCGTAGCCCAGCTCGTGGCCGCCGAAGCGGCCGACGCCGATGATCGCGAAGCGGGTGGGCAGGGTCTCGCCCCAGTGGTGGCGGACGGCTGCGCGCAGGGCTCCGGCGACGGTGGTGGCGGTGAGGTCGGAGACGGCTCCGCCGACCCGGTCGACGAGGGCTCCGGTGTCCTCCTCGGCCGGGCGGTCCTCCGTACCGTACGAGCGGATGATGTCGGCGGCGGCCGTACGGAACAGCTCGCGGCGGCGGACCCCGCGGACGGCGGCGACCCCCGCCTCGGCGCTGTCGGCGCGTCCGACGGCGGCGAGCACCTCCTGCTCCAGGGCCTCGTGGGTACGGGGGGAGAGCCCGCCGGGGTCGCCGAGCAGGGCGACCGCTTCGGGGGCGCGCATCAGCAGGTCGGGGGCGAGCCGGCCGGCGGACAGGACGCGGGCCAGGTTCTCGGCGGCGGCACCCTCGTCGCGCAGGAGCCGCAGGTACCAGGGGGTCTTGCCGAGGGCGTCGGAGACCTTGCGGAAGTTCAGCAGGCCGGCGTCCGGGTCGGCGGAGTCGGCGAACCAGCCGAGCATGACCGGCAGCAGGGTGCGCTGGATGGCGGCCTTGCGGGTGACGCCGGAGGCGAGGGCTTCGAGGTGGCGCAGCGCCGAGGCCGGGTCGGCGTAGCCGAGGGCTTCGAGGCGCTGGCCGGCGGCGCGCGGGGAGAGGCGGGCCTCGCCGGGGGCCAGCTGGGCGACGGCGTCGAGCAGCGGCCGGTAGAAGAGCTTCTCGTGCAGGCGCCGGACCACGGAGGCGTGGCGGCGCCAGGCCTTGTTGAGCTCGACGACGGGTTCGGTGCGCAGGCCCAGCGAGCGGCCGAGGCGGCGCAGGTCGGCCTCGTCCTCGGGGACGAGGTGGGTGCGGCGCAGCCGGTGGAGCTGGATGCGGTGCTCCATGGCGCGCAGGAACCGGTACGCGTCGTTCAGCTGGGCGGCGTCGGTGCGGCCGACGTAACCGCCGGCGGCCAGGGCGTGCAGGGCGTCGAGGGTGCTGCCCGAGTGCAGGCCGGCGTCGCTGCGGCCGTGGACGAGCTGGAGCAGCTGGACGGCGAACTCGACGTCGCGCAGGCCGCCGGGGCCGAGCTTGAGCTCGCGGTCGACCTGGGCGGCGGGGATGTTGTCGACGACGCGGCGGCGCATCTTCTGGACGTCGGCGACGAAGTTCTCGCGCTCGGCGGCGTGCCAGACCAGCGGCGTTATGGCCTCGATGTACTGGGCGCCGAGGTCCGGGTCGCCGGCGACGGCCCGGGCCTTCAGGAGGGCCTGGAACTCCCAGGTCTTGGCCCAGCGCTGGTAGTAGGCGAGGTGGGAGGCGAGGGTGCGGACGAGGGGGCCGTTGCGGCCCTCGGGGCGCAGGTTGGCGTCGACGGGCCAGATCGTGCCCTCGATCGTGGTCTCGGAGCAGATCCGCATGAGGTGAGAGGCGAGGCGGGTGGCGGCCTGGACGGCCTTGCCCTCGTCGGCGCCGGGGGGTGCGTCCCCGACGAAGATGACGTCGACGTCCGAGACGTAATTGAGCTCGTTGCCGCCGCACTTGCCCATGGCGATGACGGCGAGCCGGCAGGCGGCGGCGTCCTCGGGGGCGGCGGCGGAGGCGATCCGCAGGGCGGCGCGGAGGGTGGCGGTCGCCAGGTCGGCGAGCTCGGCGGCGGTCTGGGCGACGTCGATGGTGCCGCAGACGTCGCGGGCGGCGATGGAGAGCAGGCAGCGGCGGTAGGCGACGCGCAGGGCGATGGGGTCGTGGGCCTGGGCGAGCCCCTGCTCGAACTCGGCGAGCCCGGGGTGCAGGTCGGCGGCCTCGTACGTCACGAGGGCGTGCCAGTCGCGGGGGTGGCGGGCGAGGTGGTCGGCGAGCGCCTCGGACGCGCCGAGCACGCCGAGGAGGCGGTCGCGCAGCGGCTTGGCGCTGACCAGGGTGTCGAGGAGTACGGGCCGCTCGTCCTCGCTCTGCGCCTCGGCGAGCCGGACGAGCCCGAGGAGGGCGAGGTCGGGATCGGCGGTGGCACCGAGGGCGTCGAGGAGCACCGGATCGGTGCGTACGGAGGCCAGCGCGTCGGAGTCGAGCAGCCTGGCCGCGGCCGAGGGGTCGGTGAAGCCGCTGCGCAGCAGCCGCATGAAGGTACTGCTCCTGCGTCCCGGGACTGTCATCCCGCCGCCTCCCGCGTACGTCGCCTTCGCCGCCACTGCCCGAGCGGGCCCGAGCGGGCCTGGGTGGAGCCTAGCCCGTGTCTTTCGGATCATGCCGGGCTCGCGGCGTCCGGCGGCCGATCCGGCCCGATCCGGCCCGATCCGGCCCGGCCCGATCCGCTCCGATCCGCTCCGGCCCGATCCGGTCCGGCCCGGCCCGGTCCGAAAGACATGGCCTGGCCGGAGCGGGCGTTCGACTGACCGGCTCGGCGTACACGTACCATGATCCCGATTTCGGATTGTCCACATATATTCGGACCCCATCGGTCCGCTCCCGCCCCGAAGGACCCCGATGCCCGAAGGCCCCCACACCCAGGGCCACACCCCCTGGCAGGGCCCCCCGTCGCCGGACCCCTGGCCGGGCGGCCCGGGCGGAGGCCCGGCGCAGCGTTGGCCGGGCGGCCCGGGCCCGTCGGCCCCGATGGGTGGCCCCGGTTGGGACCCTTCGCAGCATCCGTCGGCCGGACCGGCCGGACCAACGCCGGGCGGCCCGTCGCCGTACGCGCCGGCCCCGAGCGCAGCGGGGCTCAACGGGGCGCAGCCCTGGTCCGGCGGACCGGGCGGGGGTCCGGGCGGGGGTCCGGGGGCCCCGGCAGAGGGGCCGGTCGGACCGGCCGGGCATCCCGCGGCCCCGCCGGGTGCCGGGGCTTGGGACCCTTCGCAGCATCCGGCAGGCGCGCAGCCGCACGCGGCAGCGGGGTCCGGCTGGGATCCGTCACA